>CAZDYZ010000273.1:0-1973 GCA_964509525.1 uncultured Acidobacteriaceae bacterium | reverse complement strand
GCATCGAACCGCCGCTGGGCAAAAAAACATGGGGCGATACCGCGGTTGTTGTGCGCAAAAAATTCGCCAGCCGGAGCTATCGCGAGATCCTAACTGGCCTGACGATCTCGGCTGAAAAACGGGGTGGCCGACTTGTTCTTCCTGTTTCCGAAATGTTTTCGCACCTGCCGGTCGCGATACTGACGTCCGATGAGGGACAGGACAATGCGGTGTGATCTTACAGCCTCCTCGTGGGAACTGCGATTCGGGGCCAAGGTTATTCCTGGTGGCTCGGTGGCGTTCCGGGTTTGGGCACCAAAGGTTGCCCACCTCGCAGTCCGAGTCCTCGGGGAGCAGGCCCGCACAATCCCGATGACGCGCGATGCCGACGCCGAGTTTTCGGTGACCGTCCCTGAGATCGGGGAAGGAACTGACTATTTATTTCTGTTAGAGGGCAACCGCCTGCGACCCGATCCGGTCTCGCGCTGGCAGCCTCGTGGCGTCCACGCTGCATCCCGGGTGGTAGAACCGCACTCCTTTCCCTGGTCCGATTCCGACTGGAAGGGGATTCCGTTGAAGGATTTCATCATCTACGAGCTCCATACGGGCACGTTCACGCCCGAAGGTACCTTTGAAGGTATCGTTGCCCGCATCCCTTACTTGCGCGAACTGGGAATCACGGCAGTTGAGCTGATGCCGGTGGCGGAGTTCCCGGGTGAGAGAAACTGGGGGTATGACGGTGCCAGTCTTTATGCGCCGCAGTCCACGTATGGGGGTCCGACAGGACTCAAGAGGCTCGTCGACGCTTGCCATGGGGCAGGGCTTGCGGTCGTGTTGGATGTTGTGTACAACCACCTAGGACCAGAAGGCAATTACCTTCCGGACTTCGCTCCCTGCTTCACCAGCGCTTATCGCACGCCGTGGGGAGAAGCCATTAATTTCGATGGCCCGGAGAGCGACGGCATCCGGCGGTTCGTTATCGACAACGCACTCTACTGGCTTTCTGAGTATCATGTAGACGCCATTCGTCTCGATGCCATTCATGGGATCTTCGACTTTAGCGCACACCACATCCTCGCCGAACTTGTGGACGCCTTCCACCGAGAAGCCCGGCAGCTCGGACGTCAAGCCTGGGTTTTTGCCGAGAGTGATCTCAACGATGTTCGAATCCTCAACCCAGGCCCTGCAGGTGGGCTTGGCATCGACGCCCAATGGCATGATGACTTCCACCACGCGCTTTATACAGTACTGATTGACAATCACGAAGGATATCTGATGGACTTCGGTTCGCTAAGCGACCTCGCCAAGTCAATCCGTGAGGGATTCGTATACGATGGCAAGTACTCGCGCTATCGGCGCCATCGGCACGGGAGTTCGTCCAAGGAGCATCACGGAGAGCAGTTCGTCGTAAGTATTCAGAATCACGATCAGGTGGCAAACGCCAGTAAAGGCAGCCGACTGCCGTCCCTGGTCTCGTTGGAGCAACAGAAACTTGCGGCAGTACTTCTGCTGTGCTCTCCGTTTTTGCCGTTGCTGTTTATGGGACAGGAATATGGGGAGACCGCGCCCTTTCTGTTCTTTACCAGCTATGAAGACCCACATCTGGCTGTGGCAGTGCGTGCTGGTCGCCATGCGGAGTTTGCAGCATACTACGCTGAGGCGGAGTTCCCAGACCCGCAGGCAGAAACGAGCTTCCGACAAAGCCAACTGGACTGGTCCAGAGCGTTCATCTCGTCTCATTCACAAGTTCTTTGCTTATACCGCTACCTGATCCGTTTGCGACGACAGCACTCGTGTCTGAGCAATTGCCGCAAGGACCTGACGCACATCGCCGTCGACGAGCAAGCGAAATGGTTAGCGATGACGAGGACAGATCTCTCCGGAGAGAGTGCGCTGCTGATCTGCAACTTCTCGGTGCAGTCTCAGCCCATCCCGATTGCCCCCGGCCCCGGATGGAACATCGCTCTCTGGACGGGAGATCAGGCCTATGGCGG
>CAZDYZ010000272.1:0-12842 GCA_964509525.1 uncultured Acidobacteriaceae bacterium | reverse complement strand
GGACTGCCTCAGATTTACAGCATGGCGTCGGATGGAACCAATGTCGTCCGCATCACCGATCAGGGCTACGCTGTTTCGCCTTCATGGTCGCCCAACGGACAGTTTCTGGCATTTGCCTGGGTTCGTCACTACGGTCCGGGCGAACCGGGAGCCAGCGACATCTACGTGATGGACATCGCCAGCAAACAATGGGCGCAACTAACCCATGATGGCGGACGCAATGATTTTCCGTCGTGGTCGCCTGATGGCCGGCACATTGTATTTCAGTCGAACCGCAACGGCCGGACCCAGATTTACAGCATGCTGGCTGACGGCAGCGAGCTGCGGCAATTAACCGCTGGCGGTGAAAACACGCAGCCCAACTGGAGTTTCAAGTAATCTTAAAGGGCGCCGGAAGGAGCACACTTCGGCCCTCCCGTGAACTGATGCGGGTGCTCTCGCAATGCAAATCGAGGAGGAAGAGTTGAAACCTACAAAACGTCGCTGGACCAAAGTCGTCCTTGCACTCGCTGTGGTTCTGGCCGTGAGTGCCTGCGCCAAGAAGAAGGTTGCGCCGGCACCACCCCCGCCACTTCCGCCGCCACAGCTGGCACCGACGGCCTCGTTGACT
Organism: uncultured Acidobacteriaceae bacterium; assembly: GCA_964509525.1. GTDB lineage: Bacteria > Acidobacteriota > Terriglobia > Terriglobales > Acidobacteriaceae > Bog-257. The sequence continues at coordinate 12,232 of CAZDYZ010000272.1, read as the reverse complement.
GCCAATCCCAACACCATCAGTGCCGGCCAGTCCACAACCCTGACCTGGAGTACGGAACACGCCACCGACGTAACCATCGACCAAATCGGCAAGGTCGACCCCAATGGCTCCCGCACCCTGGTGCCGAATCAGTCGACTACGTATCACCTCACCGCTAGGAATGAAGTTGGAACCCAGGAAGCCACGGCGCGTGTGACGGTGGTACCGGCTCCACCTCCAGTGCAGACCTCGAATGCCACGGAGGCCCAGCTATTCGCACAGAACATGCAAGATGTGTTCTTCGCGTACGACAGCTATGACATCGAGCCGCAATATCAGAAAGTTTTGCAGGCCGACGCGCGCTTCTTGCAGCAACACCCTGGTATCCGCTTCACCATCGAGGGGCACTGCGACGAGCGTGGCTCAACCGAGTACAACCTTGCGTTAGGCGATAACCGTGCCAACGCGACCAAGCAAGCGCTGATTCAGTTGGGCATTTCTGGCGACCGTATCCGCACGATCAGCTACGGCAAAGAAAAGCCTTTCTGCACGGAAAGCAATGAGTCGTGCTGGCAGCAAAACCGCCGGTCACACTTCGTGTACCAACCGTAGCGCGCCAAAGTGAATCGTCGGGGCGGCGAGCCTAGATGCCGCCCCCTATTCATAACCTTCGCACGGGTTGACGTTATCTCAGGTTGTGTAGTCTCTTGATCAGGGCAATCGTAGAAAGGACGTCATTTATGCGACTTCGGAACAGTCTAGCCTGGCTGGCAGCCGCGCTCATGCTGGCAACGGCAACCCCTGCCATCGCAGTCAGTAAAGAGATCATCCAGTTGCAAACCCAGGTCCAGGCGCTACAGGACCAGGTCTCTCGCATGCAGCAGTCCATCGACATGAATATGGGCGCCATGCGCAATCTGATAGAGCAGAGCACCGACAGCGTTAACAAGATGAACGCTGCGGTCAATGAACTGCAAACCAAGATGCAAGGGCAGATCACCGACAGCAACGGCCGTCTCGAGCAACTCTCCGGACAGGTCCAGTCGCTGCACGATTCGGTGGACGAGCTGAAATCTCGTCTGGCCAGGGTAAGCAAGCAGCTCGACAACATGCAGCAGGGCGGCCAGAATCTGGCTGCCGGCCAGCCGGGCTTAACCACGGTTCCGGGGGCGACTCCGGCTCTCGGGGAAGCAGCAGCCTCCGCCAACGCCCCGCCCCCGGACACCCTCTATAACAACGCACTTCGGGATTACAACTCGGGCAAATATGATCTGGCTTCAGGAGAATTCAGCGATTACTTAAAGTATTACTCGAATACTGAACTGGCTGGTAACGCACAATTCTATCTGGCCGATATCGAGTACCGCCAAGGCAACTTCGAAGCTGCGGCTAAGGATTACGACAAGGTGCTGGAGCAGTACCCGGGCGGGAACAAAGCAGCAGCCGCCCAGTTGAAGAAGGGCTACGCCCTGCTAGAGCTCGGGCAGCGCGATGCCGGCATTCGCGAATTGAACAGCCTCATCGCGCGCTATCCGCGTTCGATCGAAGCGTCCCAGGCGCGTGATCGCCTCCGTCGTCTGGGAGTGACTGCAGGCGGTGTCGTCCATAAACCACCCACACACCAGCAGGTGCCGGCACAATAAGAAGAGCGACGGTCGTGCACGTCAAAGTTTTTCCCCGGCGGTTCCATTGCTTGAGCGCAAACCTGTCCTGCCGATGCCGGCGCCACTTGGCTACGACAATCCCCGGCTCGTGGTAACTTCGGCGGGAACGCCTGCTGTCATTCCCTGGGCCAGGACTAGTTCGCGTGCCTCAGCACGAATCGAGGGCAGGTGCGTGCCGAAGACGACCGCACCAAGGATGCATGCCACCCCTCCCAGGGCCACGGTCCAGGGTGCTCCCAGATGATGGGCCAGAGCACCGGCAAAAAGCGCTCCGAAAGGCGCCAACCCCATGAACATCATCGAGTACACCGACATTATGCGACCGCGGAGGTGGTCCGGTGTCATGGCCTGAATGAGTGTATTGGACGAGGCCATCTGGAGCATCATGCTGAACCCCACAGGGAGCAGAAGCGCAGTGGAAAGCCAGAAAATCCTTGATGAAGAAAACATAATGAGGCTGGCGCCGAACCCTCCCGCGCAGAATGCGATCTGCTTACCCAGGCCCTTTACCCCCACGCGGGCGGCGAGGCTCGCCGCTCCCAGTAAAGCACCGACGCCGGTCGCACCCATCAGGATGCCGAGGCCCCTGGCGCCGCCGTGCAGAATCTGATCAGCGAACACCGGCATAAGCACGGCATATGGCATTCCGACAAAACTCACGAGGCCCAGCAGCAACAGAATCGCGCGAATGGGAGCAGTGTGGCGGGCAAAGGCGAACCCTTCGAGGAGGTTTTCCAGTGGCGAGCCCAGGTTAGCAAGATTTGCCGGATGTTCGATCCGCATCAACAGCAAGCCCACGATCACGGCAATGTAGCTGACCGCGTTGGCAAAGAAGCACCAGCCCTCCCCGATCGAGGCCACGAGTATTCCGGCCACGGCAGGTCCAATGATACGTGCACCGTTGAACATGGAGGAATTCAAAGCGATCGCATTCAGTAGGTCTTCTCTGCCAACCATGTCGATGAGGAACGCTTGCCGGGCGGGAATATCGAACGCGTTCACCACGCCAAGCCCGCAAGCAATCACCATGATCTCCCACACCTGTACCCTTGCAGTAATCGTCAGCAGGGCAAGAATGGCCGCCAGGACCATAGACGCGGTCTGCGTACCGATCACAACCCGCTGGCGATTGTGGCGATCGGCAACGATGCCTCCGATCGGAGCCATGATGAAAACCGGAAACTGACTAGCGAATCCAACTGTTCCCAGCAGTAAGGTAGAACCGGTCAACCGGTACACCAGCCAGGATTGGGCAACCGTTTGCATCCAAGTGCCGATCAAGGAGATGAGTTGACCGGCAAAGAACAGCTGAAAGTTCCGATGCCGCAGGGCTCGTACGGCCAAGGCCAGCCGGGAGCCGCGCGAGGCGGGCGGTTCTGATTCCCGCGTATGTTCTTCCAACCCGGAGCGCGGTGTCTCGAGTTCAGATGAGTTAACATGCTCGGTCATCAGTCCTGTTGGATGCCTCTGCCCTCTAGACAGGCTCTTACCTGTCGGCGCGGTACTCAATGATTGTGACAGCACGGAATGGTACTTGCAGTTTGGCCGAATACCGCCTGCCCAAAGTTGTCTCGATCGCCTGCGTCACTGGATCGTCTAGCTTAGCGCGATACAGCACCAGCCATACGCGCGACGCACCCTGGATTTGCTTTTCCCAGTCATTGCCGGCAGGGTTTATCGCAATACCTTGTGGAGGCACGGCGCTGCCACCCAAAAGCCACGTGCGGTAATTTTCCACCGCAAAGTAACCCTGCGGTTGGTAATACAGCACCCGGTCGTCGGGAGTCGCCCGAGCATTCAGATACCGTGTGACACCTCGCCAGTCTTCCTGAACTCGTGAATACGACAAGACCACGCCCAACAGTGACAGCATACACACACCCGCAATGACAGACGCTCTCCTGGTGCGGCTGTGAATGCCCACTGCCCCAACAGCCGTCATCAGGACCCAGGACGGCAGGTCGATGACGAGGAAGCGATGGTAGAAGATCGGCCGCACGATTGACACCAACAGAGCTATGACGAGGGGGGAGAAAAAGCAACTGGCTATTAGTACATGCCGCCAGCAGCGCAGGTCATGGTCGCGGTCTCGCCAGAGGGACATCAGTTGTCGCAAGAACAAAGCCAACAAGCTGAGGTCCAGAAGCAACAAAACGGCACCAACCACTTTGCCGCTGCCGGCGGCGAGATAAGCTCCCAAGTGGTAGACCTCCAGCCATGACGGTCGCTCTACCCAGCTGATGTGTCCAATATCTTGTATACGGATCATCCAAAGCACCGGAATCGCGAACAGCACGATAATCGATGCCGCCAGGGAAAGCTGTTTCCAGGGCCAGGGCCGCCCTTCGGGTAGGGCTGCAAGGGAAATGACTTGCGCAGCCGGAACTAACATCGCGAAATAGTGGCAGTACAGGGACATCCCGGCTACGATTCCATAGGCGCAGGCAATCCCCAAAGTTGGCCGATCGATCAATTGGACGAACAGATATGTTGAGACGAGAACACCTAGTACAAGCAGACTATAGCCGCGCGCTTCCTGCGACACGGCAACCGCACAGCCGTTAAGGGCGAACAACAGCGTTGCCAGACGGGCCGGATTCTCGCCACACAGAAGCTTGCCGAGAGCGTACATCATGGGAATGGACGCTGTGCCCACTATCGCGGAAAACAAGCGGACGTGGGCCTCGCTTACCCCGAAACGCAGCCAGGAACGAAGCAGGACGTAATACAACGCCATGTTGCCTTCGTGGTGCCACAGCATCGCCCAGAATTGCTGAGCAGGCAGCCGCGTGATCACCATGCTGGCAATCTCATCTAACCAGAAACTCTTATTTCCGAGCGCCACTAGCCGTAACACCGCTCCCAGAGCGACGATAGCCCCAAGCCACAGCATGCCGCGCGAGCCGCCCTGCAAGCCATCGCCGGTTCCAACCCTCGAATTGGTATTCGCGACTGACGCCTCGGACATCCTAATTTCGACTATAGCAGTAGGGACTAACCCCGCTTGTGCGGCGTCTCGTTTGTAAATGCCAGGTTACTAGCTGATATATTCTTTGCCGAACCTGGCATGCCCACATTCGCCGCGGTTGACATTGGCTCGAACTCGGTCCGCCTGAAGATCGCCAAGACCCTGCGGGGCCGCCTGGAGACGCTCCATGAAGACCGGGAGGTTACACGTCTGGGGGAAAGCGTCTTCGCCAGCGGAGCTCTCGACCCGCAAGCAATGTCTCATACCATGCGCGTGTTACGGCGGTTTCATCGTGCCGCCCAGGACTATGCTGCCGACAGGATGCGGGTGGTGGCCACCAGCGCTCTTCGTGATGCCAAGAACAGTCGCGTATTTCTCGACTGGGTGCGCACCGCTACGGGCTGGAGAGTCGAGGTCATCTCTGGACTGGAAGAGGGTCGTCTGGTCCATCTGGGCATTCTTTCCCATGCTCGCATCGCCCACAGCCGCGCGCTGCTCATCGACCTCGGAGGCGGCAGTTGCGAGTTGACACTCTCCATCGATGGGCATATTGACGACATGGTCAGCCTCCCGATCGGGGCAGTACGTCTTACGCAGACGTTTCTTCATCACGATCCTCCCAAGAAGAAGGAGTTGGAGCAGATGCGCGGAATCATTCAACGTGAAGTCTCGCGCATCCTGAAGCGGATCACCAGCGCCAGGGTCCAGCTGACCATCGCAACCTCCGGCACGCCGGCTGCGATCTCGAGTCTGCATGCGGCCAAAATCCGTGGCTATGACGAAAACAAGCCACAGACGGTCCCGCAGGCTGTGGTCGCGAAGTTGCTGCGAGACCTGAGCCGGCTCAATCTGGAGCAACGGCAGGCGCTGCCGGGCATCGGACCCCGACGGGCGGAGATTATCGTCGCTGGTGCGATGGTCTTCGCCGAACTCATGCAACTGTGCAATCTGCGTAATTTCCGCTACTTGCCCCTGGGCCTGCGCGATGGCCTGTTGGCACAGATGATGGCTGACTACAACGGCAGCAGGGCCATGCGCGAGCGCGTGAACCTCGAGCGTCACGATGCTTTGATTGCGGCAGCCAAACATTACCGCGTTGATCTAGCCTTTGCGCAGCGCATTCGCCATCTTGCGATGCAGCTGCTTCGTCGTTTGCAGTCAGTTCACCAGTTGCCGCTACACTATGCCTATTGGCTGGAAGCCGCTGCTATGCTCCACGAAGTGGGTGGATACATCAACCGCTCAGGACGACGTCGTCACACCTATTACGTTATTGCCTACTCTGAAATCTTTGGATACACGCCTTTGCAGCGTCGCATTATTGCCGCCATCGCGCGTTATGTCGGGAAGTCGCTGCCCTCCGCCAACGACCGCATCATTCGTATGCTACCGCGAGCGGACCAGATCAACATCCCGAAGGCGGTAGCTCTGTTGCGCCTTGCTCGCGCCCTCGATCAGGGACGCCACGCTGCCGTGCGCGAGTTGCAAGTCAGGGTTCATCAGGACGGCCGCGTCCGCCTCATTGTTGAGCCCAGAGCACGGGAAGCCATTGAGTTGGAGCTATGGGCGGTCGAGCAGGAAAAGGACTACTTCGAAACTGTCTTCGGGCGGGAGCTGCTCGTGGAAGCCCGCTGAATGGCGCGCACGATTTTCGGCGTCAGGTACCACTTCAGGACAGCGGGCTCACCTCGGTTTTTCTCGACCTTTGCCACGGCCCCTTTCTTGAAATCGATGAATGCTGCCGAATCGCCACCTGCCAGCATTTGGCTGAGGAAGTCGGCCATGCTAGGGTTGTGGCCGACCACCATGATCGCCTTGTTCTTCCCGAACCGGGTGAGCAGTTGGTCGAATTGCGAATAGCCAGCGTCCGGAAGCAGCGCACTGTCGATAACGATTTTGCCCTTGTGGCCCAGTTCTGCGGCGGCAATCTCAGCGGTTTGCATGGCGCGGGTCAGCGGGCTGGAGATGATGACATCGAGCTTCAAATCGAGAGCTGCCATCGCTTGTCCCACATCATGGGATTGCTGTTCACCCACCTTGTCGATGGAACGCTTGTCGTCGTTTCCAGCCGGGCTGTACTGCCCCGCACTAGCATGCCGCAGAAAATAAATGTCCATAACCAACTATTTTGCCCTAACAGCAGTCTGGCTCGTCAGGTCGCGGCGAATTTTGCGATTTATTTGCCAACTTAACCTGTTCAATACAGTGATGATAATAGCAACACCCTTTTTCAACTGAGTATTCTGGATTCTAATTGCTCCTCAAGGCAGCGAAGCTCCGAAACCGGAGACAAGAAACTTGTTGGTCGATCGGCGAGAAAACCCTGTCGCGCCACCAATCGCCTTGGTACCACGATTCTTCGCCAGAGTGGGACTACAGTGCTTCTTACGCACATCAGACGATGCTTCCGAATTTCGACTGGCAATTTCCCAGTTACGGGCCACTCTTTTATTGCAGCTCAGACCTGTCCTTCAACTCCAGTAAAGAACGTTTTATGCGGACGGGCGACCATCGAGGATTTGATCGGCCCGGTCAGCGCTACCGCATTGCAGTGACTACCGGCGGAGGTGCAATCTATGCCGGTGGCGAGGATAGGAGCCATTGCCTTTCGCGCTGAGTCATGGTTGAATCCGTCAACATCGCCTCACGGGCCCGCTTTCCTGTGACGACGAGCAGAAGGCAGGTGTAACTAGATGAACCGAAGAGGGTTTTTAAGAGCATCTGGGGCAGCATCACTCTTGGGGTTGTGGCCACGCCGCCTGTTCGCAAGTCCGGTGATTAGCCGGGTGCGGCCTTCCGACCCGGGTTGGCCCTCCAAAGAAGCATGGAAGCGCTTCAACGACATCGTTGGGGGCAACCTAATTCCGGTCGAGTTTCCGATAAGTGCATGCATTTCCTCGTCACTGGGCGCTGACTGCAAAATGCTTTTCACAAACCTGAAAAACCCCTATTACATTGGCGACACCCCTGGTGTAACCCAAACCCTGGGATGGGTTGACGCCTGGGCAACCAAGCCCAGTGTGTACGCCGTCGCTGCGAGAAACGCACAGGACATCGCTGCCGCCGTGGATTTCGCCCGCGAAAACAATTTGCGTCTCGTCGTCAAAGGAGGCGGCCACAGCTATCAAGGCACGTCGAACGCTCCCGATTCTCTCCTGATCTGGACACGTCACATGCATGACGTCACTATCCAGGATGATTTTGTTCCTCAGGGTTGCCAGTCAACTCCTCAACGGGCGGTCACTGTTGGCTCTGGGACAATGTGGTTGCAAGCCTACGACGCCGTTACCACCAAGGCTGGGGCCTACGTTCAAGGCGGCGGTTGCACCACCGTCGGCGTTGCCGGTCTTATTCAAAGCGGTGGTTTTGGCAGCTTCTCCAAGCACTACGGCATGGCCGCCGCTGGCCTCCTCGAAGCCGAAGTCGTTACCGCCGACGGCAAGGTACGAATCGCAAATGCCTGCACCAATTCGGATCTGTTTTGGGCTGTGAAAGGTGGCGGAGGCGGAACATTCGGCGCAATCAGCAAACTGACCCTACGTGTGCGAGATCTTCCCGCATTTGCCGGTGGCGCTAGTTTCACGGTCAAAGCTTCTTCGGACGACGCCTATCGCCGCTTGATTCGCCACTTCGTTGGCTTTTACCGCGAAGCTCTCTTCAACGATCATTGGGGTGAACAAGCGCATTTTTCTCCCGACAACAAGCTCGAGATCAGCATGGTTCATCTCGGATTGGACACGGAGCAATCACAAAAAGTCTGGCAGCCGTTTCTGGATTGGTTGGCGCAGTCTGCTGCCGCCTACACAATCGAGTCTCAGCCCAAAATCGGCAGCATGCCCGCCCGGCATTGGTGGGACGTTGACTGGCGCAAAGCACATAATCAAGACGTTTTCAAGATGGACTCCCGCGCAAATGCCGGTCCAAACAACGTCTGGTGGAACGGCGATGCTGGCCAAGTGGGCTGGGTCGTCTGGGGTTTCGAATCGCTTTGGATGCCGGCGTCGTTGCTGGAAGACGATTCACAGGAAAAACTTGCCAACGCCATATTCGCAGCTTCCCGCTTCAGCGAGGTCGAGCTTCATTTTAATAAGGGGCTCGCAGGCGCACCTTCGGAAGCCATCGAGGCTGCGAAAGATACCGCCATGAATCCCATGGTCTGCCGTTCCTTTGCTCTTGCCATTGTCGCGGACGGCCAGGGCCCCGCGTATCCCGGAATTCCCAATCACGAGCCCGACATTGCAAAGGGCCGCAAAGCCGCCGAGACCGTGCATCGTTGCATGAGCGAACTCCGCGCCGTTGCCCCCGACGGCGGAGCCTACGTCTCGGAAAGTAACTTCTTCGAGTCTAACTTTCAGCAGTCCTACTGGGGTACTAACCACGCTCGCCTCGCCACAATCAAGAAGAAATACGATCCAGACGGCCTCTTTTTCGTCCACAACGGGGTCGGCTCAGAACAGTGGACCCGCGACGGCTTCACTAAAAAGCTCTGAACCCGGCAGCGTTCAGATCCGCTGGTAGTTCTTCCAAACTCATTGGAAACGAGAAATCGGCAAGCGGTGAGTTATGGTACCTGCAATCGAGGAGATGATTACGCATTCGGGAATAGGGGTGGTCCTTACCAGGTCTCTTCAAAATAGCTAGTAAGAGTTGCTGTCGTCCCCACCACCGAAGTCGCTGTCGAAGTCATCTGTTTGCGAATCGTCGAATGAGGTCAGATCGTTGTCAGGCTGGTAGCTTGCATCTTCGAGTCCCACCTGGCCATCGCGTCGGTCGTCGTAGGAAGCCTCGTGCTCGCGATGTTCCCCCAAACCCTCAGCCTGCTGCGGATCGCCGTAGTAATTGTTGATCACCGTCTCTTCGACAGGAGGCGCACCAGCACCAAAACCGCCGCTCCATTCCGCGCCACCGTGACCGAATCCGTGCATGAGAGATTCGATGCTCTCGAACGCCAGCGCACCAGCAGCGACGCCTGCCGCCGTAGCAGCGGCGCTGCGCAGGAAGCTTCCGGCAGGGCTGGGGGCGGGTGCAGCATACGGCGAAGCAGTCGCATACTGCAGAGGAGCCTGATACGCCGGCGCCTGGTTGTAAGGCCCTTGCTGGGATTGTGGCCGCGGCGCAGACGGAGCCGGATCACGATGGCCAAGCAGGCCGCCGAGGAAGCTCGTGGCATGCGCAGGTTGCGCCTGCTGTTGAGTTTGTTGCATCTGCTGAATCTGCGTGCGCGCCTGGTTCAATGCGAGATTCTGCACCAGAACCGTCTGGGCCAATTTGTAAATTGCGTCAGGATCGTGGCCCAGCCCCTGCTGGAGCAGTTGTTCAGCCTCGGGATCTTTCTCCGTCAGCCGTGTTTCCTCTACCCTACGAACCAGATCTTCAAGCATCGAGCTTTCTTGCGGTGTCATAACAGTCTCTCGAACTCTTAGGATACTCCTGTGAGCGGCCTTCGAGGGTTAGACACATGCGAATGAAACAGTGCGGGTCCTGCATGTCCCACTTCAGCCACAACCACCACAGGCTTTCTGACGGCTCTATCGAACGCGTGCCTCTGCCCAATCCTGATCTCTACCCTTCACTTCGAGGCGTGTCCGACAGAGCACTAGAGTAGTTCAGCAATTGCAAGAATTACCGATGAAAGTGGCGATCCCGACAGTGACCGCATATCACGCATTCCTTCAAGGGAGGTTCACTCAACAGCCAAAACGATGGCTCCAAACGGCGGCAAGACGATCTCGTGCAACTCTAGAGTCGTTCGTTCAGAGTCGAAGTTGCTTTGCAAGACGGCACCAACCTTTGCCTTTAGGTTCTGTTTCGCAAGATCGAAGCTCACAATCTGTTTCTGGTCACTCATATTCAGGGCTACCAGCACACTGCGACCATTCGACAATGCGGGCGCCTGCCTAAGGAAGCTGAATATATTCTGGTCCTCAGGATTCAGAGTCACGAAATTCCCATTCACCAGGGCCGGCTCTGTGTGACGCAACCTCAACAGGGATTTGTAAAAGTTTAGAAGGCTTTGCGGCTGCGCTGATTCTGTCTCTACGTTCACACTATGCGCGTTCGGCGGTATGGGAAGCCAGGGTTTCACGTCAGGTGCAGTGAAGCCTGCATTGGGAACGGCGGAAGTCCACTGCATGGGAGTGCGCTCACCGTCCCGCCCCTTATCCTTCGGCCAACCAGTGATGCCGACTGGATCTTGCACGTCCTCTTTGCGCCGCGGATCGGTATTGCGCATCCCAATCTCCTCGCCGTAGTACATCTGCGGAGTGCCTCGCGGCAACAGCTCCAGTATGGCCATCAACTTCGCGATCTGCTCACTGTGCTTCCCATCGCCGTAGCGGTCCCACTGCCGTGCCTGATCGTGATTGCTGAAGAAGTATTCGGGCCAGCCATTCGCTGGATTTTTCTCAACTTCATCAAACAGCTTGCGGAATCTGGGCGCGGACAAGGTGTTCACGTCCGCGATCTGGAAGTTCATGGGCAGCTGTATTTCGTCGTCTTTCGCGCCGTACATTTTGCTCAGCTCAATAATCGTCGGTTCATCGGCTTCTGAAAGGAGAACAGGGTGGTCCGGGTAACTGTCCACAATCTGGCGGATTTCGCGAAATACTTCATGAATCTCCGGCAGGTTGTCAGTGTACAAGTGCTGAATGTTGCGATCGCCAAAAGCGTTGTAGCCTGGCAGATAGGGATCGTCGTGCAGGTTGGGATCCTCAAACAGGCGCGACACGGCATCGAGTCGAAACCCAGCGACACCCTTGTCGAGCCAGAACCTCATTACGTCATACATCGCCTTCCGAACCTCTGGATTGCGCCAGTTGAGGTCGGGTTGCTGCACATAAAAATAGTGGTAATAGTATTGGTTCGTCGTAGGATCAAGCGTCCACGCCGAGTGACCGAACCACGATTGCCAGTTGTTGGGCGGGCCGCCATTTTTGCCGTCGCGCCAGATGTACCAGTCGCGCTTGGGGTTGTTGCGTGACGATTTCGATTCCAGAAACCAGGGATGCTGGTCTGAAGTGTGATTCAGCACCAGATCCATTATGACGCGGATGCCCTGAGCCTTGGCGGCTTTCACCAGCTCGTCGAAGTCGCCCATGGTGCCGTATCGCGGATCGATGGCCTCATAGTTGGAAATGTCGTATCCGAAGTCCACCAATGGCGACGGATACATGGGAGTGATCCAGATCGCGTCCACTCCAAGTTGTTTTAGGTATCCCAACCGACTTTCAATGCCCTTGATGTCGCCCGTACCGTCGTTATTGGTGTCCTGAAAGCTGCGAGGGTAAATCTCGTAGATGACCGCGTGCTTCCACCACACGTCTTGTCCCGAGCTGGTTGCCGCCGCTTGCGACTGCCAAGCAGCGGTCTGTGCAACAACGGACAGCAGACCGACAACAGCAGGACCCAGCACGACCACAACAGGATGCACAAGACCTCCTCAGAACTCGAAATGAGAATTCTACAGCCAGGCCAAATGAACGGAAATCCCGAATAGATCAATGTGCCGGAGGCGAGAAATCGCATTCCCCATTCGTGACGGCAACTTTGTCCCCGCCAGTTCGTGGACGGTTGGTCAACCGGGAGCAATCCGGCTTCCACGGCGGTTTAGTCCGGCAAGGCC
>CAZDYZ010000271.1:0-10075 GCA_964509525.1 uncultured Acidobacteriaceae bacterium | reverse complement strand
CGGCGGCAGGAGCCCATGCCTTTCCTCCTGCAACAAGCTGAAAAAGGCTCAAAGCTTGGCGCGAAGCATATTGATCACATCATCGGCGGTGATTACCCCGGTCAAGACCCCTTCCTCGTCGATCACTGGCAGGGTAAGCAGGTTATATTTGTCGAAGAGTTCAGCGACTGTTTTCTCGTCTGCACCTGGTTGCACGGTGGTCATGTGGCCCGTGCTGAGCAGCATCAGAGGAGTTCCCTGCAGAGCCAGCACAATTTTGGCCAAGGGCACCGCGCCCAGTAGTTTGTCTTTTTCCCCAACTAAGTAGATCGTGCTGACGCTCTCAACGCCACCTTCAAACTTGCGCAGCATTTCGATTGCGTCCTCCACTTTTGCACTGGGGCCCAGGGCCATGTAGTCGGTGGTCATTCGTCCCGCCGCCGTGTCTTCCTCGAACGTCATCAGTTCGGCGACTTCGGCACGCTCCTCCGGCTCCATTTCAGTCAGAATCTCTTCCGTTGCATCGGGAGGCATGTCGCCGAGCAAGTCAGCGGCGGCATCAGGATCCATTTCTTCCACGATGTCGGCGGCGCGGTTGGAATCCAGCGAACTGAGAATCGAGACCTGCAGTTTGGGCTCGATCTCCTCTAAGGTTTCGGCGGCAACCTCTTCGTTAAGGGTTTCGAAGATGGCTTCCCGTTCGGCGGGGGCCAGATCTTCGACAATGTCGGCAATGTCGGCTGGGTGGAGCTTGGCGAGGCGATCTAGCGAGATCTTCAGCTTGACCCTGCGGGCAGGGTCAACCTCAATGAGGTCAACAAAGTCCCAGGGAATCAGCCGCACCGGAATTCTCTCCAGAAGCTGGCGCAGGACAACGGCAGGAACGACCCCCTTGAGCAGGCGGCGCACCGCCCCGCGCGCTCCCACATCCACCGCGCCTACCTTGAGAACTACGTGGGGGTGGCCCGTTTCCTCATGAATGTCGACATCATTTACCCGCACGACCTTGCGGCCGTGCACGTCAATGACCTGCTGGTCGAGCAGGTCACGGGCCAGCAGCAGCATGCCCTCGCCTCCGGTGTACGGTACCCAGTCGGCAGCGGAGTTGCTGGCGCGCACACCTCCGTTAATGGAGTTCACTGCATTGGTCACCAGCAGGCAGTCGCCACTTCTGGTTTTTACCACCAGACCCAAAATCTGGCTGGAGTTGTCCTGCGGAACCACCGCCACTTCGCGCACCTTGCCTGCGGCGACGCCGCTCTGGTCAAAGACGGGCGCGCCCAACAGATCGGAAAGGGACAAGGGAGGCATCAAACTCACTATATGCGATGCCACCGGAAAAGGTGCAGCGAATTCGCTGGCGGAGATTGACACTTGATCGGTTCCTCACACTCTGCTGGTTTGCCCCTTCCTGGTCGGTCTGCGAAACTGAAACATGCGCGAGTTTCCCTGCCAAGCCATCCTTTTCGATCTCGACGGAGTCCTGGTCGACTCCACGCCTTGTGTGACGCGGATCTGGAACGCGTGGGCGCAGGAACATGGACTCGACGCCAGGTATGTTGCCCAGGTCGCGCACGGGCGGCCCACCATCGCGACCGTCCGAGAGGTTGCACCTCATCTGGACGCAGAATCGGAAACAGATTGCATCGAGCAAAGGGAGATCAATGACAGCGATTCCTTGCAGGTACTCCCTGGAGCAAGAAAGCTTCTGGCAGCGTTGCCTCCTGAGCGCTACACCATTGTGACTTCCGGAACACGTCAGCTAGCCACCAAGCGACTCCAGGCGGATGGGCTGCCAGTACCTGCCACCATGATCACAGCCGATGATGTCAGCAACGGGAAACCGGATCCTGAGCCATACCTCTTGGCAGCGCGTGCCTTAGGCTGTGATCCAGGCAGGTGCCTGGTCTTCGAGGATGCGCCGTCAGGTATTCGCGCGGCCAAATCTGCCGGCATGACTGTGATTGGAGTTTCTACGAGTGCAGGACCGGAGGAATTGGCGGAGGCAGACGCCATCGCTGAATCGCTCGAGGCCGTCGCTGTTACGATTGCAGAGGCAGGATTGATCGTCGCCTTGGCGGAGTGAGCCGTGGTTTCTTGCCGGCTGAAAAAACATCCTCACGCCGTCAGCGTGCCGCCAGGGAAATGGATTGCAAACAGCCGTCAAAGCGCCAGGCAGACTTTGTACGGCACCAGGTTCAGGATTTTCCCCGAATTTGGAGGTTTCAGCCCAGGCGCCCGCTATTCACTTCCGACCCAGTGTTTGGTTTGCAGTTTATTAAGGATCTCATCCACCATGGTGTAGCGATTTCGCAGGCCGGTCTTGAACTCGTGATGAGCGGCTTTATTTATTTCGTGCAGCAGGTGTTTCTGATGGTCCAGTAAGAGTTCCCGGAGCAGGTCTTGTTCCTTCTCGGTCAAACGCAGTTCCATGGCAACCTCCAGACTTTCCGACATTGCTAAGATAATTGTAGGCTCACCAGTAAGGGTTAATGCAACGTTGCTGCGCTCAAGAGCTTGCCAAACGCCTTGTCAACCAATCAACGCTAATACAATCACTGCATGGCTCGTCCCAAAATGGATTCGTGGCCAGTGACTGCGCTGCTGCTATGGACAGTGGCATCCGCGGTTGTAAGCGCGCAGTCCAGCAACTCGCACCTGCAGAAGAGTGTCACGCAGACGATGGCGGGCCAGCATGGCACCGCCGTGGTAGCCGACGTCCACACGGGCCGCCTGCTGGCTGTATATCACGCAAACGTCGCCGGCCGGCGCGTAGTTCGTCCCGGCTCCAGCATCAAGCCATTCACTCTGCTGGCTCTGCTGGAAGCCGGCAAAGTGGATGCCCACACCGCACTGGTTTGCAAGCGTCCACTCACGATTGCCGGACATCGCCTCGACTGCGCTCATCCTGACGTCGGAGGGCCGCTCGGGCCCACCTCAGCCCTTGCCTATTCATGCAATTCGTATTTCACCAGCGTCGCCACTCGACTGACGCCCGTGCAGTTGCGTGACAGCTTCGTGCGCGCCGGGTTCGGTGCGGTAACGGCCATGGAGCCGAACGAGACCAGCGGCAACGTTTCGCTGGCCCGGTCCTCTGCGGACTTGCGACTCCAAGCCATCGGCGAATGGGGCATTCGTATCACGCCGCTGGAACTGGTCCGCGCCTACCGTGAGCTCGCACTCTTGTCCCGGAACGATACGGACGGGAAGCCCACTTCATTGCTGTTCGAGGGCCTGCAAGAGTCGGTGAGCTACGGGATGGCTCGCGCCGCGCAACCACCTTTGTCGATGAAGGTCGCTGGCAAGACCGGGACTGCCCTGGCAGACGAAGGCCCCTGGATGCATGGTTGGTTCGCGGGTTATGCGCCCGCGGAGAATCCTGAAATCGTCTGCGTGGTCTTCCTGGAAAAGGGCCATGGCGGCGATGCCGCGGCTTTGGCACGCCAGATCTTCGCCGCATTCGCCGATGCCCGCGACCCCCGCCTGGCTAGCGCTCGAGCAGGACAGAGATGAAACAAGTGTTCATGGTTGCCTGTCTGCCGCTCCTGCTCTGGCATGCAGTGGGTGCGGGAGCGCCTCCCAGGCCTTCATCGTCCAGCAGCTTTCCCCAGGTGGTCCGCGTCCGCCTCTGGTCGCTGCATCCACCGCGTGAGTTGCAACTCCGCGCCGAACCTGGTCAGGCACAGCTTCGCAGGTGCGCAGCTTGCAAGCCGACGACCCTTGCGATGGTGGTGCTGCACGCCGCCGGATCCTTGATCCGGGTTGACAATAGCAAGTCTCCGACCCTCGATGTCCGCATCAGCGGCTCCTACCAGATGACGGTGGCCGGCGGAATGCTGCGGGCGGACTTCCCCATTGAAGTTCACGCCAATGACGGTCGGCTGCTGGTTACTGCGCTGATGCCCATGGAGGAGTACGTTGCCGGAGTGCTGGGCGGAGAGGCCGCTAACTTCACATCCGAAGAGGCACTGAAGGCCATGGCGGTGGCAGCGCGTACCTTTGCCGTGCACTTCGGAAGCCGACATGCCCTCGATGGTTTCGATTTTTGCGACACTACGCACTGCCAGGATCTGCGTATCGCAGGCATCGATTCGCATCTGCGCCGGATCGCTGAATCGACGGCAGGCGAGATTCTCTGGTATGAGGGTGAGCCTGCGGCTACTTATTACGCCGCGAACTGTGGTGGCACCAGCGAGGACGGACGGTTCATACTTGGCAACGACGAAGCGCGAGCGCCATTCCTGCGGCAGCACTCCGACCAATATTGCGTGCGCAGCGGCGCCGCCCTGTGGCGAAGCGAGGTCTTCAAGAGCGACTTACAACGTGCACTGGCGGCTGAGGGAATTGTGGTTCCCGGTACTGTGCGCTCGGTGGAAGTGCTACATCGCACGTCGAGTGGACGGGTCGAGTTCGTTCAAATCCGGGGCGACAGCAGTGTCACCGTATCGGCGCTGAATTTTCGTTCCGCTGTCGGTCGGAACATCGGATGGGATCGGCTGAAGAGCAACTGGTACGACGTGAGCGACGACGGAGCCCGCGTTATCTTTCACGGCCGCGGGTCGGGGCACGGTGTTGGCCTGTGCCAGGTCGGCGCTGAGGTCATGGGTAAGGAAGGCCATCCTTACCGTGAAATTCTCAGCTACTATTACCCCGGAACGAAGCTGGGCATCAGTGCGCAGGGCAGTCCTTGGCAGCATCTCGCCAACGAAGATGTTGAGCTGCTCACGACTGAGCCGGTTCGCGATCGGCTACTGCTGAGCCTGGGCAGCCGCTTTGTTCACGAATCCGAACAGAGTACCGGGTTCATCTATCGCACGGCCCCGCGTTTAAAGATTTACCCAACTGTGCTGGCTTTCCGCGACTCGACGGGAGAGCCGGGATGGGTGGCCGCCTCAACCCGAGGGCGTACTATCCAGTTGCAGCCCCTTGACGTATTGCGCCAGGCCGGCATTCTGGAAAACACGCTTCGTCACGAGTTCCTGCACCTGCTGGTCGAGTCCTACACCCGGCCGGGCACGCCGTTGTGGTTTCGCGAAGGACTGGTGCTCTGGCTGGCGGGGGGAAAACCGCCAGCGTCTGCGAGGCACAGCTTCGAAGATGTGGGCGTTCTAGAGAAGGCTTTGCGGGCTCCGGCAAGTGAACAACAACTACGTACCGCGTATGCCGAGGCCCAGGATCGAGTGACTCAGCTTGCCGAGCGATATGGCAAGGAGACGCTGCTCGATTGGATGCAGAACGGGCTTCCTCGTGAACTGGTTGGGAATGCGACCGCCCAGCCCTCCGCGGGCCGGTAGGAAGATCTGCGGCGGATTCAGCCGTCAGGATAAATGCCCGGATCTTGCTGCAGGATTGAGAGAAACAAAGGGCGGGTATCTCCTCCTCTTTATCCCTCTTGATCACCGGCTTCTTCTCTCGACGTTCGCACGCCCGCCATCCACGCCAGCGCCATCCACGCCGTAATGACAATCACGTAAGCGGCGGAGAAGCGTAATCCCACACTCCAGGCTTGCTTCCGGAGATCGTCCACCGCCGGAATCCACCAGATCAACTTGTAGGGGATATAGGCACCGATCCACATCAGCAAACAAAACCAGAGCCAGTACATCGGCCGTTTCAGCACCCGTAGAGAGTGGACAAGGCGCTGCCCGAACCCCGCGGCGGCAATGTTGGTTGCAATCGGCAGCCACACCGCCGGAACAATTACCCAGATCAGGATCCAAAGCAGCCAGTCAGCACCCTGCATCAACTGGCGAGGGCTGGCCACACGCTGCAAGCCCGGCAATACCTGCCAGAGCCAGACTCCGAACTGCGGCGGATACCTGCGCAGCCAAATCAACCAAAAGAGCACGGCAAGGAGCACAATAGCCCACAAGGCAAGTGCAACCAGATGTCGCAGCGATTGCCGGAAGGCACGCCACACCGCGCCGCTGTCGCGAAACGCCGTTACCCGGCAGTATGCCAAGGTTCCGGCGCGCACCCATAACATCAGCACGACGACGGTAACCGCGAACAGCACGGATCCAGCCACCTGCCAGCCATGAGCGTCGGGGAAAAGCAGCCACAAGTACCAGGCGGCGAGCGCGGCGGCGGTGGTGATGAAATTAAGTAGCCAAAGCCTGGCCACGCCCCCGCGAATGGCTTGGGTCGTCATTTCACTGCCACCTTCATCGCGTTGCTGGTCGACAGGTACTCGGGCTGATACATCGGCTCTACCCGCGTGGGACTTACGCGGAAGACGCCGGGATTCACCACCTTCAGCAGGTACACATATTCATGCTGCCCCTGCGGGAAATACAGGTTGAAGAATGTGGTGCGATCGTCGCGTAACTCGCGATAGCTGGACCAGCGGTGCCACCAATCCGGACGCTGTTCCAATTCATACAGGTCATCCCGTGCGATCGACTCCGTTCCCGAGGGAATCGGATCCTCGATCATCAGGTACTTCCACTCGTTCCCGCCTACGGTAATGCGCACCGCGAGTGTGTCGCCCACCTCTACCGGGCCGGACAGTTCGTCGAAGTGGTATACGATGCGATCGCCCTTTTGCCGGGCGGTGAGCCTGTAGTATTCGCGCGCCACACTGAGTTTGAAGCTGCCGGTGTCCACTACCTTTGCTTCCTCGGAGTAATACTCTCCCCGCACTGACCAGTACAACCGCCCCTCGCCGGCTTTCGCAATACGGACCTGATTCGCCCCCGGAGCAATTTGCGATTCATCCAGAGCGAGCGTCATGGCAGGCGCCGGCTTATCGGCGGAGTTGAACTTCTTCGTCGCTACTGTCTTGCCATTCACCTCGACCTCGACACTGTAGTTCGGTCTTAGCTCCTGCGTGCGTTCCAGATAGTCAGTCAGCCCAAAGACGACCATCGCCGTCTGCTCCGTTGAGTCCCAGTAGTACCCTTCGTCGCGATGGTTCACCAGGTAGAGGGCGGCCTTCGTCAGCAGCGGGCTGTTCGGCGCGGTGTGTGTCAGCAGCTTCAAACCGTAGGCAGTTGCCTGCGGGGTGGTGTCACCGTGGAAACCCATCAGGTCGTTGGTATCGGTCTGCCACCATGCCTGTGACTCATCCTGTTTGGCTTCGCTCTCTAGCTGCCTCGTCAGTTCAGTAGCACGGGCATCGTTCATCTCCAACATGGCCAGCCCGAGCAATGCCTTGCCGTAAGACGTCAGCGTCGAGCGCTGGTTCCATACCGAATCCAGCACCGAAGTTTCCCGTGTCCCGCTCAAAATCAGCGCGTAAGCCATGTAGGCACGGAGGTCAGTCTTGACTTTGAGCGAGTGATCGAAGTAAGCCCGGAGCCAGCTGCGGCCGCGATCGATCGCCTCCTGCTTTACCTCGAAACCCGCCGCCTTAGCCTGGCTCAATCCGGCGAGCACGTACGCGGTCATGAATGGATGGCTGTCGTCGCTTTGCCACCAACCCCAGCCGCCGTCGTCATGCTGATAGGTGTCTAGCCGGCTGAGTCCCGCCTGGACCTGCTTCCTGAGCACTTGTGGATCAATGTCTGACTTGACCCCGAGCTTCCGCATCGCATTGGCTACCAGCACGTCGGGGAGAAAGCTGGACATCGTTTGCTCGGTACAACCGTAGGGATATGAGGTGAGGAATTCGAGCGCGGCGAACACGGTTGTGGCGATCGATGGTGTCAGGCTGATCGTCAGCCGGCGCGTGCCCGATTCTGTGTTGCCGGGGAAGGTCAACTGCTGTACCGTGTCGCTTGTGCCTCCCCCGGAAATCGAGCCCGACTTGGCCATCGCCAGCTTGACGCCGAACGGCACGACGGGAAGTGTCAGTTCCATCGCATCACTTTCCACGTCGGTAAGCGCCTTGCCTACAACCCGTGCCGTATCCACATTAAGCACGCGTATCCGGTAGTCCACCTGTACCAGTCCGCGACTGGGTACCTTGACGTCTTTTGCCACACCACCTGTTACCTCCAATCCCTGGAAATCCATCGAGACCCTCGCGACCTTTTCCACCGACAGGTAGTTCTGCACGATAGTCGAGACCGTAACCTCATCGCCACGGCGGAAGAAGCGTGGCACCACCAGACGCACCATCAGATTCTTGCGGACGATGGTGTTCATCACGGCACCGCCGACCTTCGTGTCCTGCGTAACCCCGCGCGTGGTCGCACGCCAAGACGTAATGGCATCGGGGTAGTTGAAGTGGACTGTCGCCTGACCGTTGCTGCCGGTGTGTACGTCAGCTACCCAGTAAGCAGTATCGGGAAATGCCTTGCGGACTTTTGGCTGCACCAGTTGGTTGGGCTTGAGCCGGGCCATTGCGCGTGACACTCGCGCCGTCGCCAACTGCATGGCCCGCTTACCCGCCTGGCCGCTGAAGTAATAGGTCAGGGAGGTGTCAGTACTCACCTTGGAATACACCCGGCCGTAGAAGGCGTGCATGATGTCGGGAGTCGTGTCCGGCTTGATGGCGTAGATCGCCTCATCCACGATTCCAAGACTGAATTCTGCTGCAATCGGCTTGCCCGCGGAGTCTGTTGACTGGATCGTATAGCTGGCAGCCTCGCCCGGTTCATATTGCGTCTTCGAAGGCAGCAGTTGCACCTTCAGCTCGCACTGCGTTGGCGGGACTGTCACGCTCTTTGATCCCTGGTACAGTTTGTTGCCGCGAATGAATACCACCGCGACGTAGAAATTCGGTGCGTACTCGGTCTTAATCGGGACATCAACCGTAACGCTGCCAAGGGCGGTTTTGACCACCCGTCCCCAGTAGAGACCGTTCCCTTCCGCGGTCACCAGCACCGAAGCAGGTTCCTTGCCGGTCACCACCAGCATGTGCGCGATATCCCCCGGCCGGTAGGTCTTCTTGTCCGCAACGATCTGCACGCGCTCCTGCGCCGGTCCGCTCCACCACGAGCTCTCCCCGGGAGCCCACAGGTATGTCGTGGTTTCCAGCTCGCGCTTCTGCATATCGGCGGCGGTCACGCGGACGCGAAATTCACCTGAGTCGGGAATGGTTAAACTGATCTGTGCCTTACCGTCGGTGTCGGTTTGGGCTCGGGCCGTGGTAATCAAGGGACCTGCGCCCTTGCGCCAGTCCCAGCGATTCATCTCCACATGGAAGGGCGTTTGCACCGGCTTCTTGTCGTAATCCTGCGCGCTAATCGTGACGGTCGCCATGCTGCCCTTGGTATAAACAAACGAATCCGGCTCGGCAGTCAGAAAAAAGCCGCCGTAAGTGGCGAGTGCAAAGCCATGCCCAGCGATCTCTCGGTTGCCGGCGTCGGTCACCCGCGCCTCGATGCGGTACACCAAGTCCTGTTTTCTGCTATCAACGCGCGTCGGAAACTCAATCTGCAGCTGACCCTCAGCGTCGAGCGTGCCGCTCATCTCACGTTCCTGCTCACCACCGTAGGTATCCCCCGCATCGGCTTCGGGATTCTCGCCCTCCTCGTTCGCCCCAGCTTCATCCTCAGTCTCGACGCGTCCCATCGGCCAGTAGGTTGAGGTGTGCACTACCCATTTCACCCTTGCATTGGCAACCGGCTCGCCGAAGTAATAACGCGCGTCTATCATGGCCTTGATCGGCTGGCCTTCCAGAACACGCGGCGTTTGCGCCGTGACCTTGACCTGATACTCGGGCTTCTTGTAGTCCTCCACGGAAAAACTGGTGCCCTCAACGTAACGGTCACCCATTTGCATCGAAAGGTAATAGAACCCGAGGTTTGCGTCGGGAGGAATCGCATAATCCCAGTGTGCTGTGCCCAGGTCGGTGAGCGTCACGGTTTGCTGCCAGACAATCTGGTAGCTCTGCGGATCACGCAGCTCAAGCCTGAGTTCGCGGTCATGCGGGATCGCATAGCCAGTCAGCGATTCGGAGCGCACAATCGACTTGAAATGCACAACGTCGCCAGGACGGTACACCGACCGGTCCGTGTAGGTATAACCTCGCAGATTGCGATCCGGACCGACACCGAGGTTCCAGGCCGCAGGCGTGTTGATGGCAAACTGGTCGCCGCTCGTCGCCAACACGGCAACGTTCTCCGGCTTGGCCTCGTTGAGCGACGTGTCCAACAGACCCTGCTGGTCAGTTGCCTTGGCTGCCACTTCGTGTTGGTCGATCCAGACG
>CAZDYZ010000270.1:0-7522 GCA_964509525.1 uncultured Acidobacteriaceae bacterium | reverse complement strand
ACCATGGGATCCTGCATAGTCCACCGCCAATACCGAATTCTTCATCATCTGGCGCTGGATGGAGAAGTCCCAGTTCTCCGCGTAGGCGGTCTGGATGTGCTGGTTGATGGCACGCTGGCTGACCGCCGGCAAAGGCGCGCTCCCCGTGCCCGTCAACGGGCCGAAGTTGCTGGTTGTAACCGGCAGGGTAAAGGGAACTGTAATGCCAGAGAAAACCTGGATTACTCCATAATTGGGTGGATTCTGGATGGCATTGAAGGTCACGTTGCCAAAGTTGCGCTCGTAGGCGATGCCATAGCCACCACGAATGCTGGTCGTGCCATCTCCAAACAAATCATAGGCAAAACCAACTCGCGGCCCCCAGTTCTTGTAATCCGGATACCAGAAGACACCGCCCTGGGAAGCCAGTTTCACTTCGCCGTTGCGAATCTGGTTGTATAGCGTTGATCCCGGACCCAGTACAAAGTTGGAGTCGAGGGCAGGATTCGCATTGTGCTGCACGCCATAGTACTCCCAGCGCAGACCAAGGTTCAGGGTCAAGCGGGGTGTGACTTTCCACGAGTCCTGGGCATAAACGTCACCATCGTTATAGCGGTAGTTACGACCGAAAGCCGGCGAACTCACCGGCAAGTTCAGCGTGCAAGCCGGGCTTACCTGTATCTGACCGAGTGAGTTCTTGGGGCAAGGATATTTGCCCTGCGGGTAAATGGCTGACTCGAATTCGTAGATATTCCCCGCCACCAGACCGGTAAGCGCCGTAGGCAGATTCGTGCCGAGCGTTTCGACCGCGTTCTCGTAGGCGCCGAATACGCGGTTGTCGCGGAGCAGGATGACGTCGCCACCGAACTTGAACTGGTGCTTGCCTTTCGTCCAGGAAATGTCATCAATTGCCTGATAGACGTTCTGCGGCCCGCCGGCAGGTATGGCGAGACCCGGGGCTGTCTCGTTGTATCCCGGAAAGATTAGCGGAAGCCCATTCGACAGCGCCGGGACAGCGGTGGTTGTGTACAGCGTTGGACCAACGGGAGCAACACCCAGCGGCTGGTTGGGTCCATTAACGCGGTTGTAGACCACCTTCGCCGTATTGACCACATTGGGAGAAAAGACGTGGGTCCAGTTGATGGTTACGTTCTGATCGTAATTGCTTTGTCCGGTATTGTAGCCGGCATAGGGGCTGCTGTTGACGGTGCCAGCGAAGTCGTTCTCGTGGTACGCGGCATAGCGTCCGAAGATGGTGTTGGTATCAGACATGTTGTAGTCAACACGCGCCACCTCCATCCACGTGTTCTGTGGCAGGCCACCGCCGGCATCGGCTGCCACCGGGAAGGCAACTGCATCGCACGTCAGAGTGGTGCCACCTCCGCAAGGAAAGACGCTCTTGGTCGTAACCCCGGGAGCAAACTTGCCATACTGAGCAAAGAATGCCTGGCTGGCAGGCGCCAGCTGCGCATACGACGATGGATCAATAATGTCGTAAAGGGTCGGGGAATTGCTGCGCACACGGATCCACTCCGTGTTGTTGAAGAAAAACAGCTTGTTCTTCACAACCGGGCCGCCGATGGCAAACCCGAATTGGTTGCGGGTGAAGACCCCTTTCGTCGTGTCGGTGGCATCGTTCTGATAAGTGTTGGAGGACAATGCCGAAAGACGGTTGTACTCGTAAGCGGAACCGTGGAAGGCGTTGCTGCCTGACTTGGTAACCACGTTGACGACGCCCCCGCTGGCACGCCCGTACTCAGCCCCGAAGTTATTGGTCAGCACACTGAATTCCTGCACCGAGTCCAGGGGAATCGTTTGTCCCGTACTAGCTGTGAACAGATCCACGTTTTGCCCGCCATCCAACAGAATGTCGGTGGAGGCTGAACGCTGGCCGTTAATCGTATAGCCCGCACCGCGCATGCTATTGTTGTCCTCCTGCACGTTGCCCGCTGTACCTACGAGATCGTAAGGGTCGCGAGTCATCGTGGGGAGCATGTTCACTTCCTGGGAGTTGATGGCGGCCGACATGGTCGAGTTCTCGGTGTTGACCGTGGCAGCCGCGCCGCTGCCGGTCACTTCCACCGTTGTGGCCGCTCCCCCAACCTTCAGCTGAGTCGAGACGTCAGTGTCCGCTCCGACGGCCACCTTGACCTGCTGGGTGACCTTCTGAAAGCCTGGGGCATCAATGACAACCTCGTATACATCAGGTCGAAGACTGGCAATATTGAAGATACCTGCGGCGTTGCTAGTCGTATCGCGCACGATGCCGGTGTTTATTGAAGTGACCGTTACCTTGGCGCCGGAGACAACGGCACCACTTGCGTCTCTGATGGTGCCCGAGATTTGACCGGTTTCAGTCTGCCCAACAGCGCAAACTGATCCCAATGTCAGAATCGTAAACAAGGAAACTATCAGCAGTGCAGTCCGATTCATAACTCTCTCCCGGTTTATGAAGTAGAGGGGGGAAGATCCAAGACCGCCCCAAAAGATGGACTGCACGACCGTCACCAATCACCTATTCCCTGTTATCAACAACTTACGGCTGTCGAAAACGTGGCGCTACATTTTTTGGTAAGAAAACGAACAGGCGGATTCTAAATTTCGTAGACCAACCGTGACGCCTTTGCTTGTATTGGCACTTAAGTAGGGTAGGCAGCACAGTGTTCTGCGATAAGCGCACAGGCTTCGGCGGGGCTGATAGGTTGGAACTCTTGCCGCCAGCAGAGCTTATCCTAACTTGCCAAGAGCGAGCGTAAGCAACGTCTTCTGCTCTAGCTCGTGAGCCTTGGAGGAACCAGTAGCTGGGGTCGAGTTGGCGGCGCGCTTGATGCTTCGCAGCTTGGAACCGAGGATCCTCTGCAGCCGTGGCGTGACAAATGAGAGTGCGCCCATGTTGGCCGGCTCTTCCTGGACCCAGACAAACTCGCGGGCATTCTTGTAACGGCCGAGGACTTCACGGATTTGGTCCTCAGGGAAGGGATACAGTTGTTCGAGAGGGACGATAGCCGGAACGGTAGCTTTGAGCTTTTTTCGCTCCGAGCGCAATTCGTGACTGATCTTGCCGGTGCATAGCAGCACGCGTTTGGCATCGAGCGCCGTCTCGTCGGGGATGACGTTTCGAAAGCGCGGTTGCTCTAAGTCAGCGAGTGGCGACATCGCCTCCGGATGACGAAGCATACTCTTGGGGGTAAAGCAGATGAGCGGCTTGCGCCATTTGCGCAGTGCCTGCCGACGCAGCAAATGAAAATACTGCGCCGCGGTGGAGGGCTGGCAGACCTGCATGTTATCGCGCGCGCAAAGTTGCAGATAGCGCTCGAGGCGGGCGCTGGAGTGCTCTGGCCCTTGACCTTCATGCCCATGCGGCAACAACAGCACAAGTCCAGTGAGCAGGTCCCACTTGTCTTCGCCGGAGACAACGAACTGGTCGATGATAATCTGCGCGCCATTGGCGAAGTCGCCAAATTGCGCCTCCCACATCACCAAGGCTTCTGGATAATCGCGCGCGTAGCCATACTCGAAGCCCATGACGGCAGCTTCAGAAAGCTCCGAGTTATAGATCTCTACACGGGCCTGATTCGGAGCCAAGTGGCACAACGGCACATATTCTCTCTCATCCACGACGTCGATCAGCACCGAGTGACGCTGGTTGAAGGTTCCGCGCCGGCTGTCCTGACCGCTCAAGCGAATGGGGGTGTTCCGCACAGCCAGCGATCCTAGTGCCAGCGCTTCCGCCGTACCGAAGTCGAGCGGGCGCCTACCGTAGCCCATCTCGTGACGTTGCTCCAGCAGCTTTTGCACCTTGGGATGAATGTGGAAGTCCTCAGGATATCTCACCAAGCCATCGGTGATCTCGTGCAGCTTGTCGGCCGAAACACCGGTGTCTACTTCATCTGCGGGGTTGTAAGCCCCACCATGAAAAGGGGCCCAATAGCTCGGTAACTGGCGCATTAGCGGCTTCTTGACCATGCTCTTGCCGGCCTTCTCTGCAGCGTCAAGCTCTGCCTGAAACCGCTCAGCATATGGCTGAGCGTCCATGCCTACGCGGTTGGCATAGATTTGGTAGAGCAAGGGATGGTCTTTGATCTTGCGGTACAGAATCGGCTGGGTAATGGTGGGATCGTCAACTTCGGAATGGCCATGCCTTCGGAAGCCGATCAGATCCACCAGCACGTCGCTACCGAACTCGTAACGATATTCCAGCGCCATGCGTCCGACGCGCACCACCGCGTCGGCGTCTTCGCCGTTGACGTGGAAGATCGGCATAGGCAGCCGCTTCGCCAGATCGGAGGAGAAACGGCTGGAGTAGGCCTCTCTCGGATTCGTTGTAAACCCGATGAGGTTATTGACGATGACGTGCACCGTTCCGCCGACGTTGTAGCCGCGCAGGTTTGCCAGATTCAGCGTCTCGGCCGTTATACCCTGTCCCGAAAAGGCGGAATCGCCATGCATAAGAATGGGCAGCACCTTGAGCTTGCCGTTGCGGCCGATTCGCGTCTGCTTGGCCCGGGCACGACCCAGCGCCACCGGATCCACCGCCTCCAGGTGGCTCGGATTTGACACCAGGTGGATGCGAACCTGCCTGCCCGTTGCACCTGAAAACATGCCGGTCGCACCGATGTGATATTTCACATCGCCGCCGCCAAGCACGCTGCGTGGATCGACATCTTCGAATCCGGCAAAGATTTCTGCTGCTGGTCGACTGACGATATTGATGATAACGTTCAGGCGGCCGCGGTGGCTCATCGCCAGGACGGCCTGCTCGGCGCTGTTTTCCGAAGCGGAACTGAGGATCTCGTCCAGCAGCGGAATTAATGCGGTATTGCCCTCCAGCGAATAACGCTTGGTTCCTATGTAACGGGAATGAATTGTCTGCTCAAAGATGTCGGCGCGAACCAATTGATTGAGGACCCGTGACCGGTCAACGGGATCCTGCCGAGTCGATTCCATGCGCTCCTGGATCCAGTGCCGCTGCTCAGGATCAGGAATATGCATGAACTCAACACCGATACTGCCGGAATAAATGCGGCGGGCGGCATCGGCCGCCTCGCCCGCAACGTCCAGCTCGGGATGTGGAAGGGGAGCGAAGTGCCTCAGGGGGTCGAGATCGGCTTGAAGATAGCCCCAACGACGGAACGCGTCCATCACGCGCTCCAGCTTCTCGCTGTCAACATTCATCGTTACGGTGGACACGTATGGAAAACCCCCGTCCGCGGTTCCCAATCCTCGGGGCAACTGCGGCGTTTGCCTAAATACAGATAATAGTTATAGATTCCGTATCGGCCGGACAGGTGCAGCTACCGGCTGGTGAATTGAACATAGGTGACGCCTGTATTCCTCAGTATATAGAACTGCAACGGCATCACGTAACCGGCGGGCACACTTAATACGATGACTGAGAATCCTCCGCCCCGGTCAAGGAGTGATCAGAGACTCTTGCAGGAGTATTTCATGCTCACAAGTGGCGGCGCCATACGGGCAGCTCTTGTAGTTTTCAGACATGAAAACCAGATTGATTCTGTTCACCGTGGTGTGGAGTGGTTCGATAAGGAACTGAAAGGCAGCTCTGCCTCATGGACAGGCGCACAGGCTAAATAGTGAAACCGCTGTCGGCACGCGATCGGGTGTTCGTGCTCACCGGGGCTGGAATCAGCGCCGAGAGTGGACTGCCTACTTTTCGCGGTGCCGACGGTCTGTGGCGTGGGCATCGCGTGGAACAGGTGGCCACACCGCATGCGTTCCGCTCCAACCCAGAGCTGGTGTGGCAGTTTTATTCCGAGCGTCGTAAGCGCCATGCCAGCGTTACTCCTAATCCCGCCCATCGCGCTCTGGCCGAGATGGAACGAACGCTTGGCGACCGGTTCTTTTTGTGCACGCAGAACGTGGACTCGCTGCACGAGCAGGCCGGCTCGCAGCGTGTCATGCATATGCACGGGCGATTGATGCAGACGAGATGCTCATCTAAGGACTGCCGCACTGCTCCTTTTGATGACGACCGCCTTTATCTGACCAGGGCGGAAATCCCGACCTGCTCGAAATGCGGAGCGTTGTTGCGGCCCCACATTTGCTGGTTCGGTGAAGTGCCATTCGGCATGGACCGCATCTTCGAAGAGCTGAAAGTGTGCACCATCCTGCTTACTATCGGAAGTTCGGGAGTGGTCGAGCCGGCTGCCAGCTTTGCCCGCATGGCACGTGGGAATCCCGCCAAAGCGATCTATATCGGTCCGGAAGAACCAGTGAATAACGTGTTTTTCGATGAAGTGGTGCTTGGGAAGGCAGGAGAAACGCTTCCCGGACTGGTAAAGGAAATTTGTGGCTTGCGGTGAAAGCAGCAAGAGACACGCCGCCTCTTTGGCGATTCGTCTTTCACCTGTTCAACTAATCGTGGAGACGCGGGAAAGTGGGATCCGTTAGGCCAAAAATGGCGTGTTCGATAACTAGTCCGCTGCGCTGCGGCCGTCCCCAACTCGATCAGCGGGATCGATGACCTAAACATTCCAGATGATCATCTGGGGGCGGTCGGCCGGACGTTCCTATTCCAGCTTCGAGCCTCGCAGGCTGCCGCCGCGAGCCTCTGGAGCCAGACGTTGGCCCCTGCCCTCCTGAGCCACATCGAACTCAATTTTTTCTGCCTTGGCTGAGCCTAGCGGACAAAATACCCAACCACGCTGTGAGCTGCGAAAGCCGCCAGGTAGGCAACCATCGTCATATAGGCGAACTGCAGCGCAGGCCATTTCCATCCGTTGGTCTCGCGACGTACTACGGCGAGCGTGGACATACACTGCATCGCAAACGCAAAGAACACCAACAGCGCACCCGCGGCTGCCGGCGTGAGCTCCTGGCGTAACGCGACCTGCAAGTCTGCTGCGTGCGACTTGGGATCAACTCCGTTCAGTGTGCCTAAGGTGGCGATGATCACTTCCCGGGCAGCCAGCGAGGTTACCAGTCCGACCCCAATTTTCCAATCGAAGCCTAGAGGACGTATCACCGGCTCAATCGTATGTCCCGCTCGGGCAACGACACTGTTCTGCACCTCCGGCGGGCGACCGTCATGCAGGGGAAGGTTCGTGGCTGCCCACAGCAGCAACGTAACCAGCATGATTACTGTGCCAGCACGATATAGGAAGGCCTTGCCTCGATCAACCAACCGCAATCCCAGGGACGAAACGGTGGGCCAACGGTACGGCGGCATCTCGAGGATAAACGGTGCATCTTTGCTCCTCAGGATGGTTGACTTCAGTAGTCGCGCCGTCAGCACGGCCATCAGGAAGCCAAGGATATACAACCCCAGCATTGCCGCCGCGCGCGTCCCGAGAAAAACACCAAACAGCGGGCGGTTTGGCAGGAACGCCGCGATAACCATCGTGTACACCGGCAAGCGCGCCGAGCAGGTCATGAACGGTGCGATGAGAATGGTGGCAAACCGGTCACGCTTGTTCTCGATTGTGCGCGTCGCCATGATCGCCGGCACCGCACAGGCATATGCCGAGAGCAGCGGGATGAAGCTCTTGCCATTCAGTCCCACGCGCGACATGGTGCGGTCGGC
>CAZDYZ010000269.1:0-3023 GCA_964509525.1 uncultured Acidobacteriaceae bacterium | reverse complement strand
GAATAGTCGTGCGTGTGATACAGCCAATCCTGGCTGGATTGCTGCCCGCCGTTGAGTTCCGCCTGTGTAGGTCCCTGGCCAACCGGAACGCTCTTTGCATCTCCGGGTATGAAGGCTGGGGCCGGTTGGGCGGCGGCGTTCGCCTCCAGCACCTGACTTTGGATTTTGGTGGTCTTCAGCTGGGGAGAATCCACCCGCAGCGGCGTATTGCCCGCCGGATAGCCATTTTGCTGCAGGATATAGGCAAAGATGAGGACGTGCTCCTCAGACGATAGCGATTTGGGGCTGCCCAGTGGCATCGTGGTTTGGATGACAAACAAAACATCGTCGAGCGAGGAGGTCCAGTCCCTGCTTGGTTTGCCTCCGGAAGCGTCCCGCGGTTTCGGAGGCGTCCAACTGTCCACGAACTTTGGCCCGGCCAACGCTGGCGCGGTCGAAGCTCTCAGGTCTTCCCCATGACAGGCGGCACAATACGATGAGTAGAGCTTTTTGCCAGCATCCGCCTGGCTTGCGGTATATAACCCAGGGCTTGCTTTCTGCGAACTCGCCGAGGAGGTTT
This sequence comes from uncultured Acidobacteriaceae bacterium, assembly GCA_964509525.1. Classification (GTDB taxonomy): domain Bacteria; phylum Acidobacteriota; class Terriglobia; order Terriglobales; family Acidobacteriaceae; genus Bog-257. The sequence continues at coordinate 2,464 of CAZDYZ010000269.1, read as the reverse complement.
TAGGCAATGTGCAAACTGACGCCACGACAATCGAAATACAGAACATCAACCCCCAATGAGAGCTGGTCACGCGACGGCTACTCATTTCACAAGCCTCCAAATCGAGATTTCGATTTTCTCTGTGATCGCCAAGAGGATGACTAACCCAGCGAGACTGCCAAACAGCAGGCCAGTGGCGGGGAACTGCGGTAAGAGAATTCCGCCAACCCTTGCTGCTGCACCACTACGGCCCGACTTTGCCTGTCTGCGCCGCATCTCCTACCTTAATCCGTCGACCACGTAAAGGTCAGTCAGCAAGCGGCGATAACCATAAACATAGGTTTTCGTGTCGGGCGTCATTAAGATGGGACCGATGAACTCGATTCCTGCCGGATCCGCTGGTCGCAGCTCTTTCCAGAGTGTTCGCCGACCGGTGGGGAGATCGATCCGAGTGACATTCGTGGGCAGCTCGGCTGGACGGTAAACATAGACAGAACCGCCGTCACTACTCCAGGAGACGGGTAACTCCCCGACGGCAAGATTTGGAATCGGCCGTGGATCTCCGCCGGAGACAGGGAAAAGATAGCCCTTCTGATCCGGACCGATTGCCGCGACCTGTTGGCCGTCGGGCGAAATCAGATACGCCAGCCCATATGTTCCTTCAGGCGAAATCGCCAAAGGCTTTCCGCCCACTAAGTCCTGAACATAGAGGCGCACTCCGTGGTCGGCCTCGTTGCCGGAAAAAAGAAAATGCTTGCCATCGGGGAACCAGCGCGCGTCAACGAAGTTGACCCGCTCACCGGGCAGCGTCTTGGGCTCTCCTGCCCTCGTCGGAAGCAACACTAACTTGCCGCCTGCATCACTCGCAGTAGAAAGTACCCACCGCCCGTCGCGTGACAATGCAAAAGCCCGGCCTTCGGCCAGACGTACTGCTGGCGACCCGTCAGTTTGGCGAAGGTAGCCTGTGTAACGCAGTCCGCCTCCTTCTCCTTCTTCCCGAAAAAGAAGTGTCTTGCCATCGGGCGAGAGGTCTGCTGGATAGGACCAGTCAAGCCAGGAGAGATCGCGCTCCGAGGTTTGGCCAGCGGCCAGTCCCATCAGTCCGCGCCGCGTATTGTCGCGCGCAAGCAGAACACGTCCATCACGCCAAATATCCAACAACCTCAAGTCCCCGGGTACTCTTGCTACCAGACGCTGGTTTCCGGAAAGGTCAACTGCGTAAAGAATGCGGTCGATTCCTGTAACGGTTGCCGTAAACCATAGTTCCTTGCCATCAGCAGACCAGGCGAGACCCTGAGCGGTATAGAACCCGCTGGAGAGAGTTTTCTTCTTACCTCCAGGATCCACCACTGCAATGGAGCCTGCATCGTCACCTGTCAGGGGGTGGTCGATGAAGGCGATCCACTGGCCCGAGGGGGAGATTCTCGGATGACTGATCCAGCCACCCGTCTGGTAGAGCACCTTGTCGACAGGGAACTCCAGGCGGCTTTGGCCGCCCACATCCCGTACTACGGCGAGGGTATTCCCATCGGGAGACCAATCTGCCCACTGCACGCCGTCCAGGATCTCGCGCGGAGCCCCCCCGGCCAGTGGCATTCGCGCCAGCGTGCCGATGTGGATATATGACCGCACCTGCTGGCTGCGGAGCAGGACCGCCATTTCTCCTGCGGAAGAAATCGCCAAGATCTCGGCGCCGGGCAGCTCCAGCGAGCGCGATTGCAGGCTGTCCGGACGGGCAACCAAAACTTCAAGCGGTCCGCCCTCCCAGCTCGCACTGTACACGACACTCTGTCCATCCGGAACGAAGCGCGCCATGCGGACTGTACCCCGGCGAAAGGTGATCTGGCGATAGGTCGCAGGCAGTGGGCTCGGCTGGCGTCTCCCAACGTAGAGACCTCCGGCAAATGAAGCGGCTAGAAGCAGCAGGACAGCGGCGCCCCAGGCAAAGCGCTCCCGGCGGCGAGAGCCCGAGGCAAGCTCTGCGCGCCCTTGCACGGCAGAAGGAACTTCAGCGGCAACAACAGCCGTGCGTTTCGAATCAGTGTCACGTTTCAAGCGCTTCAGATCAGCGCGAATCTCCGCTGCGCTCTGGCAGCGTAACTCCCGGTCTTTTTCCAGCGTCTTGTTCAGGATGATTTCCAGTTGCGCTGGCACCCCCGGGTTCAACTGGACCGGGGGCGTCGGCTCTTTGTTCAGGATCGCCTCAAAGACCACCGCCGACGTAGTACCCGTGAAGGGCTGCCGGCCCGTGGTCATTTCGTAAAGCACGACGCCGAACGAGAACAGATCGGTGCGGTGGTCCAGAGCTTCCCCCCTTGCCTGTTCGGGTGACATATAGGCAATGGTTCCCATGGCCGTCCCCGGGGTGGTGAGTTGCTCCGCACTGATAGCCGTGGGTGAAGCCCCTACCGGCGGGCCGGTGCCCTGACTCCCCCGCTGACTGAGCTTCGCCAAGCCAAAGTCGAGGATCTTGGCCTGCCCGCGT
>CAZDYZ010000268.1:0-5545 GCA_964509525.1 uncultured Acidobacteriaceae bacterium | reverse complement strand
GCCCATGGCGCCGTGGATCATGACGCAGCGCTGGAACGACCTGCTGTTTCTGCACTACGCCTTGCCACCGGAAAGAATCCTCCCTTTAATCCCGGAGGTACTCACACTCGACACCTTTCAGCAGCGGGCGTGGGTTTCGGTCACCCCATTCTGGATCAATCACCTGCGACCGCCCGGAGTTCCCTCGTTGCCGTGGTTTTCCCATTTTGCTGAAATCAACGTGCGGACTTACGTCACCCGCGACGGCAAGCCCGGGGTTTATTTCTTCAGCTTGGACGCCAGCAATTTGTCTGCGGTGTGGGGTGCGCGGGTCTTTTATCGGCTACCTCACTGGCACGCTGCGATAACACTGAAGGGCAGAGGCGGTATCACGATCGAATACACTTCGAAGCGGCAACATGGGCCAAAGCCTGCTGAGTTTCGCTGCTCCTATGGGCCAAGTTCGCTAAGCTTCAATGCCCATCCAGGCTCGCTTGAGCATTTCCTCACCGAGCGCTACTGCCTCTATGCTGCCAACCGCCGGCGCCTCTACCGCGGTGAAATCCATCATCTGCCCTGGGAGTTGCAAACCGCAACCGTGGAACTGGCGGAAAACTCCATGGCCAGGACCGCCGGGATCGCGCTTCCCGCTGAGCCAGAGGTGGCTTACTTCTCCCGTGAACTGAAGGTCCTGTTCTGGGCGCCAGAACGGCTGCTCTGAAACCCAAAGCTTGACAACGGAATTTTTCTCCCCTCGAAAATTGATGCTCTGTTCTTCGGATTTCCTTGAGAATGGACTCCGTTGGTCAACCCCAGGACTTTCCGCCCGCGGTGGTTATAATCCTGCTTTGCTGCTGGCAGGAGGCGTTTGATGGCAGGAGTGGAAGGTCGGGTCGCGCTCATCACCGGCGCGTCGCAGGGCATAGGCCGCGCATGTGCTCTGGTGTTGGCAGAGGCCGGCTCCAAGGTCGCGGTGTGTGCGCGCAATCATGAGAAGCTGGAACAGCTTGCCAGCGAGATCAAGGGCAAGGGTGGAGAGGCGGCAGCGTTCCGGATAGATGTCGGCAAGGAAGAAGAAATCCAGGCTGGTGTAAAAGCCGCCATTTCGCGTTTCGGCAAGGTCGATATTCTGGTGAACAATGCCGGCGTCAACCGGGATCAGCTCGTCATGCGCATGAAACGGGCGGACTGGGATGAAGTGCTCAACATCAACCTGACCGGGCCCTTTCTGCTGATCCAGTGCGTGATTGGCTCGATGCTGAAACAGCGATGGGGACGCATCATCAATATCACCAGCATATTTGGACAGATCGGCCAGGTGGGGCAGGCGAACTATTCCTCTTCGAAAGCAGGCTTGATCGGTTTGACAATGGCCGTCGCGCGCGAGGTGGGATCGCGCAACATCACCGTGAATGCCGTCGCGCCCGGCCTCATCGAGACCGCCATGACTGCCGTGCTGCCATCGGAATTGAAGGAAAACATGATCAAGAACATTCCTCTGCGTCGCACAGGGACGGATCTGGAGGTGGCCCATGCCGTGAAATTTCTGGCGTCGGAGGAAGCTGGATACATCACGGGTGAGGTGCTCAAAGTCAATGGCGGTATTCTGATGGGCTAAAGTGCTGGTGCAACGATAAGGTTCAACCCATACTCATCGTTCACCACGGTTCTTGTGGGTCTCAGGCGAAATGTAGAAAATACAGACGCCAATGGATGCTTTCCCTTCCTTGGAGAAGCCTGTGGCTGAGTGCAGTCGGCGGTGTCCGTGAGCCAGATCCTTGTAGCGGATCGAAGAGTCGAGCCAGGCGTAGTCTCTCTCGCGGCTTCGACTACCCGCCAGCAGATGCCAGCCGCCGTTGTCATTCAACCCAACTTAGACTTCCGCCAGGTTCTGCCCATCCCTGGAACGGGTTGAGGGCCTGCCTGCATGGGAACTTCTGTTAACCCTAATGCTAACTCTTGAGCAGAGCCATTGCTCTCGCACAGCCGCTCGTCATGACCGTTTCTGGCAAGTTCCGATCACCGTTTGTCTTGTTTTAGCTGACCGCCGGGACACTTGCTCCATCCTTGGGATATAAATTATTTATATACAACTACTTAATGTCTAAGAGACGGCATCGACTAGGACTTAGCGGCAATTATCTTGTAACACTTTAGTTGTAAATCAATCCGATCATGGCTATACACTTTTAGGGGTATTTTGCTCAGCATCGATTATGGTGCACAAGATTTTCCTTGCCAGTGCGCGAGCACTATGATTACTATGCAGTCAACCCCCATGGCCCCCTCTTCTCAGGACTCGATCTCACCATGAACATCGGCGAAACCATCCGCAATTACCGTTTGCAAAAGGGCATGTCTCAAGGTGACATCGAAAAGCGCACTGGTCTGCTGCGTTGCTATCTGTCGCGCGTCGAGAACGGGCATACCATTCCCTCGCTCGACACACTGGCGAAAATTGCCACGGCGATGGAATTGCCACTCGCGCAGTTTTTTGGCGCCACCGCCGACAACGGAGGTAAACCGGTGCCTCAACTGGGGGAGGACGAGATACGTTTCCTGACCCAAATGCGTCGCTATTCGCCGAACCTCAACGAAAGCGATCGCAAGCTGGTTGTTGCGATGGTGAAGAAAATGGCCGCTAACGCCGGCAAATAGAGTGTCTGCCATCTGACTCTGAAGAGCCGCAGTGTCCGATTGCGGATTTTTCCCTTCCGCCCCCGTTGTCAGCGAGCCCAACAGTGGGTGTGTGCTATATTCCGCTTTCTGCGCTCGACTCATCTGCTACTTTGCTGCACGATATCAATCATAAAGAGGCATCGATGGCCAGGATTCAACGGGCAATTCTAAGTGTCACCGACAAAAAAGGTCTGGTAGAGTTCGCACGCACTCTTGCTGCGATGGGCGTCGAGCTGGTCTCCACCGGAGGTACCGCCAAGCTGCTGCGAGCCTCGGGCATTGTGGTACAGGATATCTCTGATCTGACTGGCTTCCCCGAGATGCTCGACGGTCGCGTTAAGACCCTCCACCCCAAAGTACATGGTGGAATTTTGCACATACGCGGCAATGAACAGCACCGCGCCGCCGTGACCCAGCATGGTATCCAGCCAATTGACATGGTCGTGGTAAACCTTTACCCCTTCGAAGAGACTGCCGCGAAGTCGGGAGTAGGGTTCGCGGAGATCATCGAGAGCATTGACATCGGCGGGCCATCAATGGTGCGCTCGGCCGCGAAGAACTTTCAGGATGTCGCCGTCGTGACTTCGCCGTCCGATTACGATGCGATAAGCAAAGAGATGGAGTCTTCTGCCGGTGAGTTGTCGCTCAAGACAAAATGGCGCCTGGCACAAAAAGCGTTTGCGGCTACGGCGGCCTACGACGCCGCAATAGCATCGACACTGGAGCGCTTAAGTGTTCCGGAAAGTGGCAACCCCGAGGTTGAGCTCCGCAAAGATGGAAGATTTCCTCCAACGTTGCGTTTAACCTTCCACAAGGTCTCCGACCTCCGCTACGGCGAGAACCCGCACCAAATGGCTGCGCTGTATTCCGATGGGTCGACTAAGGGAATTGCCAACGGGGAGCAGCTCCAGGGCAAAGAGCTTAGCTACAACAACATTGTTGACTTGCAGGCTGCCTGGGAGCTGGCGCAGGAATTCCAGGAGCCGGTCTGCGCCATTATCAAGCACACAAATCCTTGTGGAACTGCCGTGGGGACTACTTTGGTACTCGCCTACCAGCGGGCGCTGGAGTGCGATCCGGTGTCAGCGTTTGGTGGTGTTATCGGAGTAAATCGGCCTCTCGATCGCCAGACAGCGGCAGAAATAGCGAAGCTGTTTGTGGAAGCGATTGCTGCATCGGAATTTGAGCCCGCGGCGCGCGAGATCCTTTCCGCCAGGAAGAACCTTCGCTTGCTGAAGGTGGCACCGATGGAGCTGAAGATGGTGCTGAAGAACCTCTCCGGTGGTGTATTGCTGCAAGAGAACGACATTCGCCGGCTCACCGAGTCAGACCTGAAGGTGGTTACCGAGCGTAAGCCAACCGAGCACGAAATGCGCGACCTGCTATTCGCGTGGAAAGTCTGCAAGCACGTAAAGTCGAATGCCATCCTTTACGCGCGTAATGGCCAGACTACCGGCGTCGGCGCGGGACAGATGAGCCGAGTAGATGCGGCGAGGATCGGCGCGATGAAATCGGTGCTGGGTATCAAGGGATCGGTGGCCGCGTCGGATGCGTTCTTTCCGTTTTCTGATGGAATTGAGGAGATCGCCAGAGCGGGAGCAACAGCGATCATCCAGCCCGGCGGCTCGATACGCGATGCGGAGGTGGTGGACGCCGCGAACCGCCTAGGACTGGCTATGGTGTTCACCGGAGTGAGACACTTCCGGCATTGATCGCTTTCTCGCGCTCACCACCCGTGGAATGCCTTGCAGGTCCGGCAATACATTGGGTTCATCCCACATTGTGGAACGGAAGAGATTGAGCACAACATCCTGCATCGAGTAGCCGATCTCGAGCACCAGAGAGCCCCCGGTCTTCAGTGCTTGGTGCCCTTGCTCGATCAAAGGGCGGATTACGTCCAAGCCGTTTTCCCCCGCAAACACTGCCAGCCTGGGCTCAAACTCAAACACAGACTTCTGCACCTTGTCGGCTTCGCTGAAAGCAACGTAGGGCGGATTGCTGACGACGAAGTCGAAATCGTGGAATAGCATAGGGCGGCTCCCTTGACTTGGGTCCAAGCCCTCACCAGGCATGACGGCCAGAATATCGGACCGCAAGAAGCGCACTTGCTTCTCGAGCTGCAGCCGCGCCGCATTGGCACGGGCGATCTCCAGCGCATCCGGGGAAAGATCTACCCCATAAATCTCGGCGTCCTTCAACTCGTGTGCCAGCGCCAGGGCGACACATCCTGAACCTGTGCCTACGTCAACCACCGTGGGATGCTGCATGCCGCGTGCAAGCTCCACCACAGCTTCGACCAAGTGCTCGGTTTCAGGGCGCGGAATCAGCACTGCGGGCGAAACCACAAAGTCGAGCCCCCAAAACTCCTGATGTCCGGTAATGTACTGGGACGGCATACCGATGGCACGCTGCGCGAGGATTTCGGTGTAGCGAGTTTCTTCTTCGGGTGTGAGGTCGCGTTCGGGATGGGCGTAAAGGTACGCACGTCCGACGCCTAGGACAAACATCAGCAGGACCTCGGCGTTCATGCGTGGCGAGCCTACATCCGCGGCCTCCAGACGTTCGACCGCCGATGCGAGCGCTTGTTTCAGTTGCACGGGATCAGGCGATGACCGCCGACTCCTGCTTCAGCTTCTCTGCTTGGAAGTGGGCAATAAGGGCATCGATCATGGGCTGGATGCGGCCATCCATAAACTCGGCAAGCTGGTGTGCGGTAAAGCCTATACGATGGTCGGTAACGCGGTTCTGGGGGAAATTGTAGGTGCGAATTTTCTCACTGCGATCGCCGCTGCCGACCATGGCCCTGCGCTCCTTGGCCAGGGCCTCCTGCTGCTTCTGCCGCTCTATCTCGTAAAGACGGGCACGCAGCACCCGCATTCCTTTTTCA
>CAZDYZ010000267.1:0-4623 GCA_964509525.1 uncultured Acidobacteriaceae bacterium | reverse complement strand
GCACGTCAATCTGGCGGACGCCTTGGCCGGTCACGGCGACGCGGGCGAGGCCATTGCGCACTATGAAGCAGCCCTCCGGCTCCGGCCCGAGCTGGTCGAGGCGCATAACAACCTCGCCACGGCGCTGGCGACCCAGCGGCGGTTCGATGCCGGCTCCCAGCTGAGCAAAAAGGCGGCCTGCTGCTACAACGACCCTCCTGCCACGGAACGAACGAGCGAAAGCAACCAGATGTCTGGACTTCTCGCCAATGGCCCGAAGGGGCCAATAGCCGCCTCGAGCGAAAAGCGCCTGATTCGCCCGGCGGAAATGCAATGCTGATCGTGTGAGGTAAAGTTTTATGCGTCCGTCTTCCGGAGACCGCAGTAGTTGGTCTACCAAGACTGCAAGATTTTCACATTCCACTGACTGAAGGTTTGCCAGCAGAGCGCGAAGCGGCTCATAGTCTACTGGACGTCTGTTGTCGGGATCGGTCAGGCTGAAGTTCCAGACCTCCATGCCCTGGTAGAAATCTGGAATACCGGGTGATGTGATCTTCAGCAAGACCTGGGAGAGGGAATTGAAGATTCCCACCTTTGCGACCCGGGCTTGAAACGGCAGAAAGTCAGCCAAGAAACGATTGTCGCGGCAACGGTCCAGAATGGCGGTCAGGAAACTGTGAAACGCAGCCTCATATTCTGAGTTCGGGCTAATAAAACTAGTGTGAACCTTGGCCTCACGGAGCGCTTTACCCATATAGGACTGGATTCTCCCGGCGAAGTCTTGGTATTCCTCCTCATTCATGGCGGACAGCGGCCAGGCTCCGACCAGCGTCTGATAAAGGAAATACTCTTCATTGGCTCCAGGCACGGTATCAGCGCCTAACGGTACTTTCTTGTCGCGGTTAAACCGCTGCCAGGAGCGAATCGACCGATACCACTCGGCCGGAATCTCCGACAGCACATTAATGCGGGTCCGAACGTCTTCGCTCCTCTTGTGGTCGTGCGTCGAAGTGGTCAGCACAGCGTTAGGCCACAGGGTTTGGCCAGCAAGGTTTTTGGCATGAAAGGAGGCAGTTGATACGCCAAATGGGCGGGGCGCTCCGCCGACTTCGTTCAGCGACAACAACGGACAATAGCGATAGAAAGCCGTGTCCTCCAACCCCTTCGCCATTACGGGCGCAGTCAGTTGTTGAAAGCGCATCACAAAAAGACGCCGTTCGGCACGTTCGCTGTCGGTGATACCGTCGGGATCCCTGAGCAAAAGAACGTCCTGAATGAAGTCAAAGACTGACCCACTAACGGCGGCGTTGCGATGTTTGGCCGATTCGATGGCATGTCGGATGTTTTGCTGGTCCTCTTCATCCGGGGAAACTGTCCTCTCGCGGATGTACGTGCGGTAGACCGGAAAACACGCAATGACCTCCTGCAGTGCAGCACCCAGACTGTCGAGCGTAAAGTCTCGAGACCACCGGTGTTGCTCAGCAATCCTCTCAAGGCGACGGGACAGCACAGTGAGTTCGCTGGACAACGACACCTGCAACACCAAACGCTTGCATTCATAAACCAAGTCGGCGTACGACTGTGACCACCCAGTGAACTGCTTGTACAGGCGAATTAAGGCGCGCTTCCTGGAGCTGTCAACAAACAATCCATTAACCAGATTTAGAAAGCCGTAGCCCGTCGTACCGTCGATCGACCAGGAACGACGAAGCTCTTCGCTGCCCATCAGAACTTTCTCCGCCATGACAAAAAGTCTGCGCTGAGGCGAAATGTGGGTAAGATCTGTCGCAGACCCTTCGGAGACAGGAACGTGCTCTTGTAGGTCCTGAAAATACTTCTGTGGATCGAACAGACCATCGGGGTGATCGATGCGCATGCCGGATACGTATCCCTTTCGCACCAACTCAAAGATGAGAGCATGCACCGCCGTAAAAACTTCGGGGTCCTCGACACGGATCGCGGCGAGTTCGTTGACGTCGAAAAAGCGGCGGTAGTTGATTTCATCCGCCGCAACACGCCAGTAACTGAAACGATAAGGTTGTTCGGCGAGCAGACGCTCCAGCAGATCAAAGCTGTGCGGGTCACCCTTGCGGCCGTTGATTCTGCAGAGCGACTCGTCGATTGCCGTGCGAACTATAGAGGCCTGTTCCACGAGCGTCGCCAGGCGTCGCTTGGCGATCTCCTTTTCTCGTTGTCGCTCCTGAATCTTGGCCGGGTTGGTTTCATCTTGGGGTGGCAAGTTGGAGATGGCTGTGAGAATGCTTTCCAGTTCCAGTACCTGATCGTGGGAAGACCCCAGTCGCTCCCGCATTCGCCGGAGCACGCCATCCAGAATCAATGGCCAGGATCCAGGAGCAACGGGAAAGTGAACCCCTTGACAATCGATGAAGAATGCTCCAAGTTCGTAATTCAACAACAATTGCCGGCTTTCCAGAGCCCGGCCGAATTGGTCGGCCAGGAAAGGCAAAAGCACTTTGTTGGCAAGCTCTGCTTTAGGAGGATGCCAATCGACATCGAAATAACGGGAGAAAGCGGAACTGGGCCCATTCTCGAGCACATCCCACCACCAGTTGTTTGAAGGATGAATGATACACATGTGGTTCGGGACAACATCTGCAATCAGACCCATTTCGCGCCGTCTCAGTTGTTCGGCGAAGGCTTGAAAGTCTTGCTCCGTGCCGATTTCGGGATTGAGACGTGTGGGATCGGTCACATCATAGCCGTGCAAACTACCGGGGCGCGCCATAAGAAAGGGAGAGGTGTAGCAATCGCTGATTCCCAGGTCGTGCAGGTAGTCGAGCAAAGCTTCGACCTGGGCGAAGGTCAGAAATCGGTTAAGCTGCAAACGGTATGTGGAACAGGAGATGTGCTGGGGCTCCCCTTCACTCTTATAGGCCACGACGGTTGACTCTATCGGGATGGAATATCCGCTGGATGCAAGATGCACGTTTCTGCCAAAGCGTTGGCCGCCGCAAAAGGGCAACCACGATCCTTGCTGGAATAGAAGTACCTGAGGGCCAACCGAGTTTTATCCAGGATCTCGCCTCCACGTCGAACCCGGCTGCCCGGCATCGCACCTTCAGCGCGGGTTTGTTCCTCTCATACACTGGCGCAACTCCTATTCGATTTCGTCTTTGCGGTCCGATGGCACCGGACTCGATTGCGCTCGCTGTTGTCCCGGACTAGAAGTCCGAGTGAACTCGAACGCCGCATTAACCAACGCAATGTGAGAAACGGCCTGCGGAAAGTTTCCTAGCTGTCGCTTTGCCTTGGGATCATACTCCTCAGCGAGCAGACCGACGTCATTGCGCAGAGCCAGTAGGCGATCAAACAGCCGTTTGGCGTCGCTGTGCCGGCCCACCATTTTCAGAGCGCTAGCCATCCAGAAACTACAGGCCAGGAAAGCTCCCTCTCCCGGAGGAAGACCATCATCCACCCTTCCGGTTTGGTAGCGCATGACGAAACCGTCAGGCATGAGGTGTTTTTCGATGGCCGTGACCGTGCCCTGGACCCTAGAGTCTGTCCACGGGAGGAAACCGACCAGCGGGATCAACAACAAGGAAGCGTCGAGCTCTTTAGATCCGTACGATTGTGTGAAGCTGCCCAGTTGCGAATCGTAAGCCTTGGCACACACCGAGCTATGGATCTGGTCGCGTACCTCGCGCCACCTCTCTACGGCGCCTTCCAACCCAAAGCTTTCTGCGCTCTTGATAGCACGGTCACAAGCCACCCAGGCCATGACCTTTGAGTAAGTGAAGTGTTGTGGTTCACCACGAACCTCCCACATGCCGCGATCAGGCTGCTCCCAGATCGTCGTCAGATGGTCAGTGAGAGACTGTTGCAAGGCGAGGGCAGTCTTACTGGGAGTCATGCCTCCCAAATGGGCATGGAAAAACGCGTCCTCCACCTCGCCGTAAACGTCAAGCTGAAGCTGCTCCGCCGCTGCGTTGCCGACACGAACTGGCTTTGAGCCCTCGTATCCGCAAAGCCAATCCAATTCCTGCTCAACACACGCACGCTCCCCACGAATGCCGTACATAATCTGCACTTGGTCCGGGCTTCCAGCGGCGGCTCGCAGCAGCCACTCCCGCCAAGCCCTCGCCTCCTCCAGATAGCCCGCGTTCATGAGGGCAAGCAGCGTGAACGTTGCGTCACGAAGCCAGCAGTAACGGTAATCCCAATTTCTTTGTCCGCCCAGCCATTCGGGCAGAGATGTGGTTGGAGCAGCAACAATTCCCCCGGTAGGGCGGTAGGTGAGCGCCTTCAGCGTAATCAGCGATCGCTCTACCGCCTCGGCATATTCCCGTTGCAACTGGGCTCGGCCTGCCCACTCCCGCCAGAAGCGCATGGTCTCGCGCAGTGCCTGCTCGGGATCAACAGGCTGGGGAAGGTCTCCGTAAGAGGGCCCGTAGGTGAGAACGAACGTCACCACCTCCCCTTCGTTGACAGTGAAGTCGCTGACCGTTTTCAGATTTTCGCCGTGGAGCGGCGCGGCGGTATGCAGCACCACCATATCGGCACCGGCAATTGCTCTTAGCGAGCCTCCCTGCAAGCGACTGACCCAGGGGACAGAGCGGCCATAGTCGAAGCGCAACACCAGTTCCATGGTTATCGCAACACGACCACGGATACCGCGCACGATCC
>CAZDYZ010000266.1:0-2221 GCA_964509525.1 uncultured Acidobacteriaceae bacterium | reverse complement strand
TTAGTCCTACACCATAGAAGGGCGATTCCCACCAGTCATAGCTAGGTACAACGAATGCGAGATCGGTGACCAGGTGCGGTGCGTTTTGGCGCAGGAGACCACGTTCCCGAAGCGCCTCAATCACAAGAGTGATGTTCCCCTGTTCCAGATAGCGCACGCCTCCATGCACCAATTTCGTGCTCCGGCTCGAGGTGCCCTTTCCGAAGTCGCTCTGCTCCAGCAGCAGAACCTCGTAGCCGCGGGAAGCGGCATCGACAGCGCATCCCACACCGGTAGCACCCCCGCCGATGATCACCAAGTCCCAAGGCGCAGTGCGATCCAGAACGCGATTCAACATCTCAGGCCTGTTCATATTTGCGGGTTCGCGTCCCAACCCTTGGCTCGCAAAAGCGCCTGGTTCCATCGTTCGCGGAGTGCTTGGGACTGCGACCGAGGCATGCGTGGCTCGAAGCGCTTTTCTTTAAGAGGCATGGCGGCGATCGCACTCTCATGGTTCCAGAACCCAACCGCGATGCCTGCCAGGTACGCCGCACCCAAGGCCGTTGTCTCCATGACGTCTGGTCGAATCACGGGGATCCCAAGAATGTCGGCTTGGAACTGCAGCAAGGTTTCGTTAACCGACGCCCCGCCGTCCACTCGTAATTCCTGCAACGGAAAGCCGCCATCGCGTTGCATTGCATCCAGTAGATCCGCCACCTGATAGGCGATGCTTTCCAGTGCGGCGCGAGCCAGATGCCCGGCTGTGGTTCCACGCGTGATGCCGAAGACGGAGCCGCGGGCGTATTGGTCCCAATGTGGAGCGCCCAGTCCCACAAAGGCCGGCACGAAGTATATTCCCCCGTTATCAGCAACCGAATTGGCTAAAGCTTCGAAGTCGTCTGAACTGTCGATCAGTCGCAAACCATCACGTAGCCATTGCACAACCGCGCCACCAATGAAGACACTGCCTTCAAGTGCATACTTAACCACATCTCCGATCTTCCATGCTACGGTTGTGATCAGACGATTGGACGTCGAAAGCGGACGAATGCCGGTGTTCTGCAACATGAAACAACCGGTACCGTAAGTATTCTTCGTCAAACCAGGCGAGATGCATCTTTGTCCGAGGAGAGCAGCCTGCTGATCGCCTGCTATTCCGGCGATCGGAGTCGAACCCAGACCCAGAGTAGGGGTTACCTCACCGTAAACTTCGCTGGAGGCGCGCACCTTGGGCAACAAGGAAGGAGGAATGTCAAGAAGCTCCAGAATGTCTTCGTCCCATCTACAGGTATGAATGTTGAAGAGCATTGTCCGCGACGCGTTGCTGGCGTCAGTAACGTGCAGTCTACCGCCACTGAGCTTCCAGACCAGCCAGCTGTCAACTGTCCCGAAGGCCAGGCGTCCGGCATCGGCGCGGTGGCGTGCATCTGCCACATGATCGAGAATCCAGCGAATCTTACTACCTGAAAAATAGGAATCGACATGAAGGCCGGTGCGCTGCTGGATGAGGGTTTCGTGGCCATCGGCCTTGAGTTGGTCGCAAAAGGCTGCAGTGCGGCGATCCTGCCAGACGATAGCGTTGTAGATGGGCTTGCCCGTTTCGCGGTCCCACACGATTGTGGTCTCGCGTTGATTGGTGATGGCAATCGCCACAATGTCACAAGGTAGGAGTGCGACGCGGCTTAAGGCCTCCACCGCAACACTGATCTGAGAGGTCCAAATCTCTTCCGGATCGTGTTCGACCCATCCGACCCGCGGGAAGATCTGTGCGAACTCGCACTGCGCCACTGACCGGATGGCGCCGTCATGATCAAACAGGATCGCGCGCGAACTAGTCGTATCCTGATCAAGAGCGAGGACGTATGTCACACGACCTCCATGCTGCGAAACCGGCCTCAGAAGCTAGCGGGCTCGAGGCAAAAAGCGTCGGATTCCGAGATCATAACCAGCGGCTCCGACCAATCCGCCGAGTAGAGGCGCGGCGATTGGAACCCACCAAACATGGCTCCCGTCAGTCATTCCGTTGTTGTGAAACCCTGCGACAACAGTGAACAGCCGCGGGCCCAAGTCGCGTGCGGGATTGATGGCATAGCCGTGCATTCCTCCAAAGCTCATGCCGATGGCGACGACAACTAAGCCGATCATCAAGGCTAACAGGTTGGACCCTGGAGGCACATTCCGTTCGTCGCTGATAGCGAGTATGAGCAGTAGCAACAAGGCAGTGCCTATCAACTGGTCCAAG
>CAZDYZ010000265.1:0-7170 GCA_964509525.1 uncultured Acidobacteriaceae bacterium | reverse complement strand
TGCGGACTCTGCCTTCGACCACCGCGCCCACAGGAAATTTCTCGTGCAGGCTCTCCCACGGGTTCGATTCCAGCTGCTTACGGCCCAAGCTGATGCGGCGCTCGCCGGGATTGACATTCAGCACCACGGCTTCCACCTGGTCGCCAACGTTGACCAACTTTGAGGGGTGCTTCATGCGCTTCGACCAAGTCATTTCGCTGACATGAACCAGGCCTTCGATGCCCTGCTCCAACTCGACGAACGCCCCGTAGTCGGTAACACTAATGACACGACCATGGACATGCGCTCCAACCGGGTAACGCTCGGCCGCATCCATCCACGGATCCGGCGTAAGCTGCTTGAAGCCCAACGATACGCGCTGTTTTTCACGATCGAATTTCAGCACCTTGACCTGGATCTGGTCACCTACCTGCACCAAGTCGCGGGGATGCGTCAGGCGCCCCCATGACATGTCGGTGATATGCAACAGTCCATCAATGCCGCCGAGATCGACAAATGCGCCATAGTCAGTCAGATTCTTCACTGTGCCGGTGAGAATTCCGTCCTCGTGCAACTGCTCCAGGGTATGGGTTCGCTTCTCGGTCTGCTCTTCTTCCAACAGCTGTTTGCGCGAAACTACTATGTTGCCGCGTTTCTTGTTCAGCTTGATGATACGGACGTCAAGATCGTGGCCTTTCATCCCATCGAGATTGCGAACCGGGCGCAGGTCAACCTGCGAACCGGGAAGGAAAGCGCGTGCGCCGAGAATGTCAACTGTCAGCCCGCCCTTAATGCGATCAATGACGCGGGCCTTTACCGAAGCCTTCTCATTGAAGGCTTTCTCAATCTCGTCCCAAGCCCGGAGTCGTTGTGCTTTCTCGTGCGAGAGGTTGATGTAACCTTCTTCGGTGTGGCCCGGCTCACGCATGACAGGGATCTCGTCACCGCGCTGCACTCGAACGTTGCCGTCGTGGTCCTGGAGCTCGGCCACGGGAACGACTCCTTCCGACTTGTACCCTATGTCAACCACCACGTACTGTGGCGTGACTTTCAGCACTGTGCCGGTGACAATCTGTTCCTCATTGAGGGCAGCTTCCGTCTGGGCCTGTTCTTGTTCGAAGGTCTCGAGGGCGGTTGCGAAATCTTCCATGCTGGGTTCTTTTTCTGACCGAGGAGCAGCCGCAGGGGTCGTCTCCCGGGAAGGAGCGTCCGAACCCGACGTTTGGTCGGCTTGAGGTTGTTTAGCAGCGCCACCGGTGTCGGGCTGGGTTTGGGTAGTCGGGGTCTCGTTAGTGGTTTCTTCAAAAGCCATTGGTTGGGTACACACACTCGCGTTAGCGAACACGCAAAGAGCCTGAGATAAACAAACGGACTGCTGGCTTGAATCGACAGGTATGATGTTCCCGCTCAAAAGCGGGGCTGGACAACCCAGCGGCCGGATCCTATGAAGCTCGTCACGCTCACAGGGAACTCTCTGACTATAGCAATCGCTGCGGAACAGTGTCAAACGAGCAATAGCAAGAATAACCCTGATTTTGCAAGCTTTTCCCGGGTTTTTAACCTTCTTGTCAAGTGGGTTGCAACAGCAGCTTGGGTGAACGAGCGGAGGTCCCGGTTGGGGAAGCTTTAGCGCGTCTGGTACTCTGCCCTCTTATGGATTATCTCTGGACCCCCTGGCGATACAGCTACCTCAGCACGGCGGGCAAGGCAGCTTCCTGCATCTTCTGCGACTTGCAACGCAGCGACGATGATCGTAAGGCGCTGATCGTGCATCGCGGCGAGTTCAACTTCATCGTTCTCAATGCCTATCCATACACTTCGGGACATTCCATGATCGTGCCGGGCGAGCATCTCGATCAATTGCACAAACTGCCTCCATCGGCCGCAACCGAGATGATGAAGCTAGCGCAGCGTCTGGAAGCAGTGCTGCTAGAGGTTTACCAGGCTGATGGCGTGAATCTCGGAATGAATGTTGGTAGGGCTGCCGGCGCCGGAGTTGCCGGCCACATCCACATGCATGTCCTGCCACGTTGGATCGCAGATTCGAACTTCATGACCGTCATCGGAGAGGCGCGCATGCTTCCGGAACTGCTCGACACTACCTATCAGCGGCTAAAAGAACGCTTCTAATCTATCCAACTTGAGCCTTCGCCTCACTACCTCCCGGCCGACTCGACCGAAACGGTTGGATCGGCGCCTTCCCAGGTCTGGTCCGAAGTCGGCCCGTATACTGAAGGAACAGGCTTGTTCAGCAAGCGCAGGTACACCGTCAGTTGCGTGCGGTGATGACAGGTGTGCAGCACCCGGCGCCAGAAGACCCAGATGCGCTGACGCGTCACACCAAAGAACGGCACATCCTGCATCCACCAATCAGCTGTCTGCAACGCAAAGAAAACGAGTCGCGGGCGCGCCAGCTCTTCCATACGTCGAATATACGCGGCGAGCTCCTGCGTCTTGGGCAGCACGTCATTTGCTGGTAACTCAGGCGTACCGACGAATTCGCCGAAGAACCTGCGCTCGGAAAGCAACTGGTGCTGCAGAATCTCAGCGACGCTGGCTGACCTTGGATGCGGTCGGAAGTGCATGTCGGCTTGCGCGAAGGCGCGCCACACGGATATTACCTTATCGGTTTCGCTGGCATAGGTGTCAAGCAGGTGCTGGAGGAGAGGCAGGCTGGCGCGCGGTACATCCTGCTCGGGGATGGCAATGAAATCGTACTTCATGGTCGCGATTCTAATCTCAGATTAAGAATATGTGATGCATAAAACGACAAAGGCGCGCAAGGTGCGGCGCCCTTTGAAGGATTAGAAGAGGGTTGTCAGCCCTTGCTGTGCTTGGTCTGTTTCTGCACGTACTTTTGCAGCTTACCTTGTCTCTCCAGCGACATGAGGTTGTCTAGCTGCGGATACCTGGCTGTTGGATCGAATAGCTGGATTGCACGATAAGCACGCAAGGTGCCTGCCAGTCCGGCAGCTTGAATCGCCGCTGGGTTCTTCTCCTCCGGATGCTGAAGCTCGAACGCTGCCTGCGAGTAAAGAACCTGCATGCGCAGCTGATTGGAATAGGTATCATTCACTTTGTCGAGCGACTCCAACACTTTGAACTGTTTGCTGCAGAACACCCTGACATCCGGTGCTTGCACCAGCCATTCGGTCAGCCACATGCGTTTTTCGAGGCCATCTTTGGCGAGAGGATGTTCTTCGAGGCTTTGAACGTATTCCAGCGCCCGTGCCCGCTCTTCCGCCGTCGAAAGGCCGCGGGTCTTGCCCGCCGAGGCAAACGATGACGCGACGAAGATCACAACCAGAAACGCCGCTAGTTTGGGTGCCATATGCCCTCCCCACCCAATGCTCGGGCTTGAAAGGTAGTTGTCAATGATACTCCTGTTTCAGGCCGAAAAAGCAAGGGGGGAACTGGTTCGGTCAACTACACTTAGTGCACTTCATCCCGGAAACCAATGGGTTCGTCCCGAGAGAGCATGGCGGGCGCCAATTTTCAGCGTCCATAGAGGAAAAGTAACGCTTCGGGCAGCCGAGCTGACCACGCGGCTTCGTTGTGATGCGCACCATCTTCCACCACAACTTTTAACCGGTCAGGTCCCATTCCTTTCTTGCGCAGGACCTTTTGCAACTCCTCCACGTCTGCCACAAGTTGCGCATTGTATTCGGAGTCGGGTGTCTCGTTTGTACCCATAGCGAGGAACATCTTCTGCGGAAGCTCCTGCGCCTTTTCAGCGTCCTTCAGCAATTGCCTGTCGCCAATACCTAGAACGGGGCTCTCTACCAGCACGTGTCCAAAGATGCCCGGATGTCGCAGCGCGGTGTAGAGGCTGATCACACCGCCGTAGGACGAGCCGCCGATTCCGGTGTTGACCACGCCCTGTGCTACGCGATACTTCTTTTTAATGAAGGGGATCACCTCGCTGATCAGAAAGGCCTCGTAGTCTATGCCACGTGGGTTCTTCTCATCGGGGATGCCGTATTGCTGGTGATGAGGATCGTAGTAAGGCAAGTATTCGGAGCCACGGTTCCCTCCAGCATTGTCGATGCCTACCACGATCATAGGGGGAATTTTGAAACTGCCGACGAGATGGTCCACGGTTTCGTCCACGTGCCACTCGCCGGCATAGCTGGTCGCATCATCGAACAGGTTCTGGCCATCCTGCATGTAGAGTACGGGATACGAGCGGTGGGCGTTGTGTGGCGAACCGTAATTGGCTGGCAGCCACACGCGCAGCATTCGAGTATTGTGCAAGATCTGGCTGGTAAAAGGATTAAGTTCCAGCACCCCAAGGACAGTATGTTCTTTTTCGGCAGCAGCTTGAGCGCCCGATGCCGGTGCGACCGCTGCCCCAGGTTTGTTCGCCGCGAAACACGAAAACATAAGAATCAAGGTGACCAAGGTAATAACTCTGGGTTTCAGCATAAAAGAAAGATTAGCAGCCATGCAGGGTGTGTGTTCCGAAGGGGGACGGCTTATGTCCGCAGAGGGATCCGTATCCTGCGGAAAAATGAATTGCCTGCTTAGAGGCAGTAGGCAAACGGCATCGGGCACCCAAACCACCTCTTTAAAGTTCTGAGCTACAAGCCTCGAAGATGCTAAGACGCGCTCGTTTCGCAGATTTTGCGTGATCACCAAGTGAGCCAAGCCGGCTTTCATGGATCCCGCTCACTGCTGGCCTAAAGGCTCGTACTGCAGTAGTGCAAGATGGTTTTTGAGCAGCCTGAGATCCGCTGCTCCAGAGCGAACACGCTGCAAGCATGTCATTTAATCAGATTTCAGCCTCAAATCGGTCACCTGCATCTCAGGATAGTTTTGATTCCAGTCGGCAGAAATGTGCTCCAGCGTCATGCGGACGGTTTTGGTCTGTCCCGGCGCGATGGGAGAACGGCCCAAGTCGGCCAAGTCGGGATAGCCGCCCATCACGTTTTCGACCAGTACATGCAGCGGAAGTGTCTCGGTCTGTACGACTTCGTTTCTGGAGTTCTTGAACACCAGCTTCATCGCCGCGCCCGCCAGAGCCTGGTTACCGGTGTTGGTGATGTTTACGTCAAGATAGGTGACAGTTCCCCCCACATAGTTCTCCGCCGCGCTCATTTTCGTGTTGGACAGCTGGAGCCTAGAGGCGTATGGATTGGATGGGTTGGGAGCTTCCGTCTTATTGTGAGTTACCGCGACGATGATCGCAACGACAACAATAACGGCGACCAACCCCACAATGAACGGCATCCAGCTGCGCTCGGGCGCCTTTGGCTGTACCGGTGATAGGAGATCGGCCATGGATCGATTCTACTCCGTGGAGGGAGGAAGCCATCGTGACGGCTGGGGGGAAAACCCATCTGCGGTTCAAAAAAGAACCCCGAGGCTATGCTGAACTTTAGTTCTCGACCGGTGGCTTGCTTTAGACCCTCGCCGACCTGTACTCACCGGATACTTCCGTATGCGGTGATGATCACAGCTTGGACTCCGGGCTTACCACCAGCCGGAACGACCGTTCAACGCCTCGGGATTCCGACTTGCCTCTGACTGTTCTCTCGTTCTCCCCAACCAGCAGCTTGCTATAGACCGTCACGGCCCTTCTGCTGCCTTGCGCCGCGGGCGCGGAACAGTGAACTCGCTTCAGTCCCGGACTCACCGCTTATGCGAAGAACCTTAGAAACTGTCAAAGAACGAGTGTGTTTTTACTACAGCTGTGTGGTAAGTCAACTTTTTTTTTGCGTTTTTATCCGTTTTGTTTTCAATCGAGTGCAGCTCATCCACAGGCCCCTGCCAAGATTTGGTGCAGTAGCAGTTCAGACTTTCTCGCAAAGTTGCGTTTAGCTACTGATTTTGGCTGTGCCCAGGAGGTTGAGGTTGGCATGCAACCACGCGGAAAGGGTGGTTGCAGCTGTGAACATCTGGCAAAATTCTTGTCCAGAGCTGGCTTGGCGCGATGGCAGACATTTGAAATTCGAAAGGAATGACTGCCGACAAGCCCGTGCGTGGGTACGCCCGTAAGGCGCGCACGGATCGCATCGCAGCGACCGGATACAAGCCGCGCGGCAATTAGTGAAGGACCACGGGTTTTTTCGAAAGCCCATTGCAGCGAAGAAGAAAAGGGCGTAACCGCAGCATCAAAGTCGGATCTGCTCCAGCGGTATGCTGCGGGTATCGAAAGCCATTTGTTACCATCGGCAGCATGCCTCTGGTGGAAGCGCGCCATCTTACGAAAACCTTCAGCTCACAATCCGCCTTCAGAATGCGCGCTGCCACCCAGGTTCGCGCCGTCAATGACGTTTCGCTCACGATCGAAGCGGGCGGAACGTTGGGCTTGGTCGGCGAGTCTGGTTCGGGCAAAAGCACGTTGGGGCGATTGCTGCTACGGCTGATTGAGCCGGACTCAGGAGAGGTGAACTTCGAGGGCTACGATGTGCTGCGCGCTAGAGGAGCAGAATTGCGACACCTGCGTCGTGACATGCAAATCATCTTCCAGGATCCATTTAGCTCACTCGATCCCAGAATGAATGTCGAGCAGATTGTCTGCGAACCGATGGCAATCCATGGCGGCGAGAAGCTGAGGGAACGACGGCGTCGTGCGGCGGAGATGATGCAGGCTGTAGGACTCGATGCCTCTGCCTTGCAACGTTATCCGCATGAGTTCAGCGGTGGGCAGCGACAACGTATTGGCATCGCACGGGCACTGGTGTTACGCCCGCGTTTCATCGTCGCTGACGAACCGGTTTCGGGACTGGACGTCAGCGTTGGGTCGCAGATTGTAAACCTATTGAAGCGGCTTCAGCGCGAGTTCTCTTTGACCTATCTATTTATTTCCCACTCCATGCCCATCGTGCGCTATCTGGCGAACCAGATTGCAGTGATGCGGCAAGGGGAACTGGTGGAGGCAGGTAGCATGGAAGAGATTACCCTCACGCCGCAGCATCCCTATACCCGAACCCTACTGGCTGCGACTCCCGAGATTGAGTTCAGTTCGGTGAAATGATCGGGACTTCGCTGTTGAGGCATTCCTTGGTCGCCCCGGCGGAACCACCGGGGAATACCCAACACAGCGCGAGGTGTGCGCTCACCGGAAGGCGGGTCTTAAAACATCAAATTCATACTGTACTAAAAGACTAGTTGCCCAGTTTCCCTAGACGCTTCTGATTGTTCACGGAACGCTGCCCCTTCGAGCCGTAGCAAAAAGGCTTTGGTGGA
>CAZDYZ010000264.1:0-4764 GCA_964509525.1 uncultured Acidobacteriaceae bacterium | reverse complement strand
TGTATCCGGAGTTCGTCCCAATGGTAAGCGCACGCGCCGGATTGTTGGCCAACCGGTTGGCTGCGGTGATGGACGAGCATCGCTACGCGAGGGCGGCGTAATGATCGTCGTCCTCACGGGTGGAACGGGAGGTACGAAACTGGTGCAAGGGCTGCAGCAGGTTGTCGCCTCTGGCGAGCTTACGGTCATCGTTAATACGGGAGACGACATCGAGTGGTGGGGCCTACAGGTTTCGCCGGATGTAGATTCGGTCCTGTATGGTCTGTCAGGCTGGCTGAGTACCGATCGTGGCTGGGGTGTGAACGGGGACAGCTTCCGCTGCCTGGAACGCATGCAGCAACTGGGGCAGCCCTCGTGGTTCCGTCTCGGCGATCTCGACCTTGCAACCCACTTGACGCGCACTGCGAAACTCAGGGCAGGGAGCTCTCTCAGCCAAGTTACGGGCGAACTCGCGATCAGTTTGGGGATTCAGGCGCGTGTCCTGCCGATGACAGATGATCGCGTCTCCACCACGCTCGACACAGCCAAAGGCACCCTGACGTTCCAGGAGTATTTCGTGCGAGAGCAATACCAGCCGGAAGTGCACAGGGTGTACTTCGCAGGTGCCGACTGCGCGCGTCCCGCGCCTGGCGTCATCGAGAGCATTGAAACGGCGGAGGCGGTCATAGTCGCGCCGAGCAATCCCGTCACCAGTATTGGTCCCATTCTGGCCGTGCCTGGAATTCGCGAGGTGTTGCGGCAAACGAAGATACCGGTGGCTGCGGTAAGCCCGATTGTCGCAGGTGCAGCGGTGTCCGGACCTGCGGGTACACTCATGAAGGTGATGGGTTGGCGCAGTACGGTTGCAGGAATTGCGAAGGCCTACGAGGATTTTGTGGACGTGCTGATCGCCGATAAGGCTGACGAAGCTGCGGTGTGGGATGTGCGCAACGAAAGCCTGAGGGTTTTCTGTGCGAACACGATCATGAACTCCATGGATGACAAGCGCGAGCTGGCGCGTTTTGTCCTGAAGGCATGCGGTGCCCTGCGAATCGCCCATGTGTGACTGAATCTGGAGAAGTCGGAGGAGAAAGAATTGGGGTTCAGTCGGCTTTTAGTCCAGTAGCAATAGGTTATAAAGGTCAGGGGCCCTTAAGCCTCCCAAGAGAGTCCATGCGTGGAATGCTACTCATCCCGGTAAAGAGCCTCTCGACGGCGAAGCAGCGCCTGGCTGATGCCCTCAGCCAATCACGGCGTTCGCAACTGGCGGCGGCTATGTTGCGAGACGTGTTGTCAGCAGCCTCAGGCGTGCATGGCAGGATCGATGTCGCCCTCGTCACCGGGGACGCCCAGGCCCAGCACCTGGCTGACGAGTTTGGGTTTGGCGTAATCGAAGACACGCACAACAAGAGCGAGACCGCCGCCATCGAAATGGCCACTGTTTGGTGTGAGCAGCGCGGTTATGACACCACAGTCGTGATACCCGGCGACATTCCACTCATCACCAGTGACGAGCTCAACCGTGTGCTGGATGCGGCCCCGGGGGAAGGTGCGGTCCTGGTGCCTTCGTACGATCGCCGCGGTAGCAACTGCATTCTGCGCCGTCCGGCGTCGATCATCCCACTGCGTTTCGGTAATGACAGTTTTCTTCCCCACTGTGAAGCGATGCGGCAGACCGGCAGGGAACTGATAATTCTCGAGTTACCCGGCATAGGGCTCGACATCGACAACCCCCACGAACTGGACTTGCTGAGGCAGCACGGCGGCGGTACAAATGCCCAACAGATGCTACAGTCGTGGTCCCTGGATCAGAAGAACGTCACGCAATGGAAAGCAGCGGTGTGATGCGAGCTGCCGCTGCTGTCAACATCGGCGAATTGCGCGCACTGCCCGTGCTCGGCATTCGCGACGTTTTTCCCGGGGATTCGGTTGCGAACCTTGTTGTAGATGCCCTGGCCCTGGGAGGTTTACGGTTTCACGATGGCGATATCCTTGTGGTCAAGCACAAGATCGTATCGAAGGCGGAAGGCCGCACTGTGGCACTGGGTTCGGTGAAGCCGTCTCGTGCCGCCAGGAATTTGGCCGCCAGCAACGGCACGGATGCTCGCATCATGGAACTCGCCTTGCGCGAAGCAAAGCGCATCGTGCGCAAGAAGCACGTCCTCATCACCGAAACGCGGCATGGGCTGGTGTGTGCAAACAGCGGAGTAGACGTTTCCAACGTCGACGGCGGGAAAAACGCCGTATTGCTTCCCGCCGACCCCGACCAGTCTGCGTCGCGGATTCACCTACAACTCAAGAAGCGCACCGGGCTTTACATTCCCGTAATCGTTGCGGACAGCTTCGGCCGGCCTTGGCGCGAGGGCTTGTGTGATGTGGCGATCGGTGCAGTTGGCATGCAGGTGATCCACGACTATCGCGGTATGCGCGATCCCTATGGCTACGAACTGCACTCTACTCAGGAAGCCGTGGCCGACGAGTTGGCGTGTGTCGCGGCCCTGGTCTGTGGCAAAGATGCACGTGTTCCGGCCTGTATAATCCGGGGGTACCGCTACCGTCGCGGCAAGTCCCCCGCACGACAGATGGTGCGGAGGGCGGACAAGGATTTGTTCCGCTAATGTCAGTCCACAGTTCGGGCTGTCTGGGTTCAGGATGAAGTCGAATGTTGAAGTGTCAGGCTGAGCGAGCATTCCGGGTCAGGGGGCGTTAGTGCGAGCACCTGGGATCTAACCGAGACTTATAGCGCTACACAGATGCTTTGACTCGGCCGCGAAAACAGCGATGCGACCTCGGCCAGGATTAAGGCTGGGGACTCTGCCTCGCTCGGGCCGATGGTTGAGTAAATATGCGCGACATGAGTTGGAGCAATCGGCAGACACTACAGAGTGCAACGTGGGACGCGGTGGAGCGTCGTACGACTCCACCGGTGCGAAGGGTGCTGGAAAAGGCTCTGGACTCGCTCGACGGTAGGGTGTTAACTCGTGATGAATGTCTCACGCTGGCCTACTGTACCGGCGACGACCTGTTCGCGATGGTCGTCGCGGCCAATGAAGTCAGGCGTTGTCTGGTCGGAGATGTGGTCAGCTACGTCATCACTCGCAACATCAATTTCACGAACATCTGTTTTGTCGGCTGCAAATTCTGCGCGTTTGGCGTTGGCCCGCGCGACGACACAGCCTATTTTCTAACGCTGGGTGAGGTTGCGCAAAAGTCGCTCGAAGCTGAGCACTGGGGTGCAACCGAGGTCTGCATTCAGGGCGGTTTGCCGCGGAACCTCCCCCCGTTCTACTACCGCGACATCCTGCGCGCCGTGAGGTCCGCCACGCCGAAGATGCACGCCCACGCCTTCTCGCCCATGGAGATGGTTTATGGCGTGGAGCGGACTGGCATGCCACTCGGTGAGTACCTGCTGATGTTGAAGGAGAACGGGCTCGACACGTTGCCGGGCACGGCGGCCGAGATCCTGGACGACAAAGTGCGCTGGGTCCTCTCCCGCAACAAGCTCACGACCGGGCAGTGGCGTGAGGTGATCGAGACGGCGCACCGGTGCGGCATCCGCAGCACCTCCACGATGATGTACGGGCACACCGAAACACCGGAACACTGGGTCAACCAGCTGCTGCTGTTGCGCGACATCCAGTCGCTCACGGGCGGATTCACGGAATTCGTACCCTTGGGATTCATCCACGACAACACATTGTTGTTCGCCCAAGGGCTTGCCCGCGCGGGCGCGACGTTGGAAGAGCATCTGAAGGTTCATGCGTTGTCTCGAGTTGTGCTGGCAGGATCCATCAATCACATCCAGGTCTCGTGGGTGAAACTGGGTCGCGAAGTTTCACAGCTATCGCTGCTCGCCGGAGCTGACGATTACGGGGGTACTCTCTTCGAGGAGAACATTTCGCGGCTGGCAGGAGCGAGCGCAGGACAGTATGTCTCGGCAGCGGAATTCCAGCAGCGTATTGTCGAGTTGGGACGTGTACCCGTCCAGCGGAACACGGTCTATACAAAGTACGTCTATCCGATGCATTCGAATTCTGACGAAACCCTCGTAGCAGGGAGCGTGGCATGATCGCTATCGTCGGAGGCACCGGCCCGGAAGGCTCGGGACTGGCGCTGCGTTGGGCGCGCGCCGGAGAGCCGGTAATCATCGGTTCGCGCGACGCCGAACGCGCTCGTGTTACAGCTTCGCAGATTGCAGAGGCTGTCGGCCCTCTTGGCAGCGTGGAAGGCGCTGAAAACGCAACCGCGGTGAAAATGTGCGACATTGTTGTGCTCACTGTGCCTTTCGCCGGGCAAGCAGAGTTACTGAAGCAGCTGAAGCCATCGTTTCGCCAGGGCACGGTGCTTATCGACGCAACCGTCCCTTTGGCAAGCGCCGTTGGGGGGCGGCCTACACGAGTACTTGGAGTGTGGCAAGGCTCGGCGGCCGAACAGGCAGCCGAGATTGTAGGCAGGAACGTTGCCGTCGCCGGAGCCTTTCACAGCCTCTCCTCATCCGTATTGCAGGGCGACCAGGCGGTGGATTGCGATGTCATCGTGTGCAGCGACGACGAACGCGCACGGCAGGTGGCGTCGGAGCTGGCCACCAAGATTCCTGGTGTACGCGCAATCGACGGTGGCAAGCTGGAGAACGCCCGCATAGTGGAGGCAATGACCGCCTTGCTCATCACGCTCAATATGCGGCACAAGGTGCATGGAGCGGGATGGAGAGTGACGGGATTGGGAATCTGAGAACGTGCAACTGTGCCTGTGATTTGACGGATCATTCTAAAGTGGGCCAGCAGC
>CAZDYZ010000263.1:0-9746 GCA_964509525.1 uncultured Acidobacteriaceae bacterium | reverse complement strand
CCGCCACCGTGCCCACACCGAGTTGTGCAACCAGCTTCACCCCAACCGCCGCTCTCGGATTGATGCGCTTGAGGTCGTAGATCAGTTGCGCCAGATCTTCGATGCTGTAAATGTCGTGATGCGGCGGCGGACTGATCAGCGAAATTCCCTGTTGTGCGTGCCGCAGGCGTGCGATCAGCTCGGTAACTTTGTGGCCGGGAAGCTGCCCACCCTCACCGGGCTTGGATCCTTGCGCAATCTTGATCTCCAGCTCTTCCGCGTGCGCCAGATATTCCGCAGTCACCCCGAAGCGTCCTGACGCTACCTGTTTAATCTTGTTATTCCGCGGCAGAAAATCACGCGGGGCATCAGGTTCGCTGCGGTATGCTTCGCTCTCTTCACCGCCCTCGCCAGTGTTGGAGCGGCCGCCCAACTGGTTCATCGCGAGCGTTATGGTTTGATGGGCCTCAGGACTGATCGCGCCGAGAGACATTGCGCTTGACGCGAAGCGCCTTGCCAGGCTGGAACGCTGCTCGACCTGGTAGACCGACAAGCGCGGGCCACTGGCACGAAACTCCAGCAGATCTCGCAACACCACCGGCTCACGTTCTTCCCCCGCACCTTTATAGGCGGACCACGCTTCGGCGTGCGACGGTAGAGTCGCAGCAGCTTGTACCGAGCCCTTGGCCGCACCAACGGCAAGCTGAAGATGCCGGGTCCGCTGCGGCTCCCACAGGTGTGATTCCGCTCCATCATCGCGACGGAAGCGGACCCATCCATAGTCCGGCAGCTCGGGAGTGTGATGCTCAGCCGCCCAGGAGGCGCGAACCGCAGCTTCAATTTCAGAGAATCCCCATCCTCCCAGCGGTGACGGACTACCGGGGAAGCACCGCTCGACGACTGCAGCGTCCAGCCCGAGGATGTCAAACAGCTGCGCAGCTCTGTAACTGTCGAGGACGGAAATCCCCATCTTCGACATCACCTTGGCGAGTCCAGACTCCAGTGCCTTCAGCAAACTGGCTTCCCCCGCGTGGCCGGCCAACTGGAGGGCGGTTTGCAGCATCAGCCAGGGACAAACCGCACCGGCACCGTATCCAATGAGCACGGCGGCGTGGTGCACATCACGGCAGTCTCCGGCTTCGAGAGCCACACCAACCTTGGTGCGCAGACCCGCCCTGACCAGAGCGTGATGCACGGCTCCCGTAGCCATGGCCATCGGAATGGGCAGCTTCTGGGGCGAGGCTGAACGGTCGGTCAGCAACAGGATGCGAATTCCTCCCCTCACCAGCCCAACTGCCTGCTCGACCAAGTCATCAATCGCTGTTTGCAGAGATCCGCCTTGTGCGAAGGTGCAATCCAGGCTGGCCAGCGGCGAATCGTCGCGCATCGGATAAGTGCCTTGGTGTAATGCTGCCATCTGCCCTAATGACAAAAATGGCGAAGGCAGCACCAGACCGGGGAGAGGAGCATGTTTGTCCAGCAGGTGTGGCCAAGGTCCGAGCCGCGTGCGCAGCGAAACCACGCACGATTCGCGTATGGAATCGATGGCAGGATTGGTAACCTGGGCAAATCTTTGGCGGAAGAAGCCGTAAAGTGCGCGCGGAGAACGCGCCAGGGGCGCAATAGGGGTGTCGTCTCCCATGGACCAAGTGGCCTCGGTACCCTGCAGCGCCATAGGTGCCACCACCACCTTCAGGTCTTCACGCGTATAGCCGAAACCGCGCTGCAGCCGCCCGACCTCCTCCACCTCCAGCATCGCAACCTGCTCTACCGCAGGCTCTAGTGGAATGTCATCAATCAAAGGAGCGTAGATCGTAAGTTCATCGAAATACCGATCTAGGGCCTTACCGTCAAGCAGCTTTTCCTGTTCCAGGTCGAGCAAAATCATCTCTCCGGGCCCGAGACGCCCGCTGTGCACGATGGAGTCTGGACTGACATCGGCCAGCCCAACCTCAGAACCAGCAACGATCAAGCCGGTATCGCTGACCAGGTAACGGCATGGCCGCAAACCATTGCGGTCGAGTGCTGCACCGAGCAGCCGCCCGTCACTAAACACCAGGGCCGACGGCCCGTCCCACGGCTCCATACAATCGGCGTGATAGCGGTGAAAAGCAGTCTCACTTCCCGGCGCGGCCGGTGGCAGCAGCATGCGAACCGCCTCTGCCACGTTGCGCCCATGGTTCGCCAACAACTCGGCGACTTCGTCGAGGCTCATCGAATCGGAGACATCATTGGTCAGGATCGGCTCGCAGGCTGGCGGCAGGGTTGCGCGCCGGGCTTCCATGTGGGCGCGATTGCCCCAGATCGTGTTGATCTCGCCATTGTGGGCCAGCATGCGCAATGGCTGCGCCCGGTGCCACGAAGGCAGCACATTGGTTGCATATCGCTGATGGAAGATTGCAAAGCGGGCAACAAACTCCTGGCTTTGCAAGTCGGGATAGAAGTCATGCAGCAAGCGTCCTGCACACATCGCCTTGTACACAATGGTCCGCGTCGATAGCGAGCAGACATAGCTTTCCTTGGTGTGGCGCTCGAAGGCTTTGCGAGCGAGATAGAGGCGGTGTTCGACTTCAGAATCGGTCCCTTTCCCTGGCTCAGGGACAGTGATTAGCGCTTGACGGATGACAGGCATACACCCGAGCGCGAGTGCCCCCAGTACTTCACGCCTGACGGGAACGTCGCGCCAGGCGAGCCATTTGAAGCCTTGGGTGGAGATACACTCCTCAAAGTGCAGAGCGTCGCGGAGGCCGGCTGTCTCGTTCTGCGGGAGAAACAGCATGCCCACGGCAAGGGCTCGTTGGGAGGGCAGAGTGATTCCGCTCTGTTTGAGCAGGAAGGCCCGGGGAACAGCGGTCAGAATACCTACGCCGTCGCTGCTCTTGCGATCAGCGGCGACAGCGCCCCGATGTGCCAGTCGGCCCAAGGCCGTCAGCGCTAACCGCAGGGTCTCGTGGTTGGGAGCGCCACGCAAGCTCGCAACCAATCCCACTCCGCACGACTCATGGTCAAAGCGGGGATTGAGGAGGGTTCCATCCGGGGAATCAAAGTAGCGCCCCATGAGCCAGTATAAAGCGAAGCGCTGATAGTTGGAAACCGAAAGCAAGTGGAAAACAACCCAACCTCATCCGTTGAGTAAGACTTTCTCTGGCAACTTGCTCTTAATCTGAAGTCGAGCGAAGAATCGGCTCTGTGACTGGCTGCGCTGCTGTAGAAGATCAGGCGCATCCGTCGATCTAACAAGTCCGCCGACGCTCTCGTGGCATCTGGCTGTTTCGGAAGTCCATAATCGCAGCAAGAACGCATCATAGCCCGATCCTGATAGCCGTCAGGATAGGCCGCAACTTGCTGCTGGTCTAACATCGACGTTGTTGCCGGCCCGTGCCAGCTGCGGCTTCGGCAATCTCGCCCCGGCCCCAGCCTGATTAAAGATGGTTCTCTCCCGGCCGGTTTCGGTATAGCATGTTCGCTGCCGGCGGTATCGCGGCCAAAAATGTGGAGGAGGCCTCATGAGTCCTGTCCCGGTGCGAGAAAAAGACTCGAAGGAAAAGGTGACCGCAAAGCCCCACCCAGTGGAAACCGCTGTTGCTGAAACGGCCGAAGCAAGCGGTGCAAGTGTCGAGAAGATCCGTGAGATTCTCTTTGGCTCCCAGATCAAGAACTACGAGACGCGCTTCGCGCGCTTGGAAGATGCCTTGGCGCGGGAAACTGCCGAAATCAAGGACACTATACGCCGACGGCTGGACTCGCTGGAAGCCTTCTTTAAGAGCGAGACCGAATCACTGGCGGCGCGCCTGAAGGCGGAGCGAGATGGCCGCGAGGAAATGTTGAACAACATCTCGCGTGAATTGAAGGCGGCGTCCGCCCAGCTCTCCAAGAAGATCCTGGACCTCGACAACAGGGCGGCTCAGGACCGCAGTGCCAGTCGCCAGGAACTGATGGCAGAATCACGCAAGCTCCTCGACGAGATTCGACAACGCAATGACTCCCTCAACACCCTGGTCGAAACTCGCGTGCAGGAGTTGCGTAATGCAAAGACCGACCGCTCTGCGCTGGCCGCGCTTTTTGTCGAACTGGCCGTACGTCTAAAAGACGAGAGTGACAACGGCAAGGGCAGACCTAAACCGATCCGTAGTGCCACCGAGGCCTAAGGATCCTATGGGGTCAACGCCGGCTGACCTGAAACACGATTCTGCGTACGACTCGAGCCGCGACGAACTGTCCGAGCTTCGAGCCTTGCTGCTCGGCCAGCAGATCATCGAGCTGCAGGCCCTGCAAAAGCGGCTCGATGACCCGGCGGTTAGAGCCGAAGAGCTCAGCCAAATTCTTGGTCAGGCGGTGGCGCTTTCGGTTAAGCGTGACGGCGGCCTGCAGCGCTCCTTTTATCCCATCGTCGAGCAGGCACTGAAGATCTCCATTGCGAAGAACCCCGGCATTCTTGCCACCTCTCTGGCACCGATTATCGGAGAAGCCGTCCGAAAAGCGGTTGCCAACGCATTCCGTGCCATGGCTGACTCAGTCAGCTTCATGCTCGAGCGCAGCCTTTCGTGGGAGAGTATCAAGTGGCGCTTCGAGGCGCTGCGTACCGGCAAATCCTTCGGCGAGATCGTCCTGTTGCGGAGCCTGCGCTATAAGGTGCAGCAGGTTTTTCTGATCCAGCGCCAGACGGGGCTGGTGCTGCAGTATCTTGCGGCGCCGGGAGAGGGCATCAGCGAAGCTGAACTGGCATCCAGCATGCTCACTGCGATCGGGGATTTCGTGAGCGACGCGTTTACCAGCAAGCACTCGCAGGAACTGGGAGTGCTGCAGACGGATGATTTCACCCTCTGGGCCCATCACGGTCCGCAAGCAACGCTGGCGGCGACTATCCTGGGCACACCTCCCCCGGAGTTGAAGAACGTCTTCGCGCACGAAAACGAGCTCATTCACCGCCAGTTTGCCGGCGTCTTGGCCAACTTCGACGGCGACTCCAGCCGGTTCGATGGCGCCCGCCCTCATTTACAAAATTGCCTGCTGGGTCAAACCGGACGTCCGCAGAAGCAGTCCCGGTGGTGGCAGTTTGCCCTGGCTGCGGTGCTGCTTGTGACCATAGCCGTTGGGTTCGTTGTGCATCGCCGAAACAGCCGCTGGGACCAGTATCTCGTGAGGCTCCAGAACGAACCGGGGGTGGTGGTCACCGGTTGGGAGCGTCACTGGGGACATTACACGGTCACCGGCTTGCGCGACCCACTGGCGACAGATCCGGTGCGGCTGGCTGCGGACTTCGGTATTGACCCGGCGCGGGTACGGGGACACTTCGAGCCGTATCAATCGCTTGATCAGGGTTTCTCGCGGCAGCGTGAATTCGACTCTGAAAAGCAGGAACTTGAACAAGTGATCATATTGTTCCCCGTCAATTCCAGCGCCTTGCCGGCGGAGCAATCGGCCCGCCTGGATTCCATCGAAAAACATCTTGGGAAGCTGCTCCAGGTCGCTCGTGACCTGGGACGTGAAATCCACGTGACAATTTATGGCCGGGCAGACCAAACCGGAGCTGAGAGCAAGAACGCCACCTTGAGCAAGGAGCGGGCAGAACGCATATTCAGCGCTCTGCGAGATCGGGGTGTCGCGCCCGAATTGATGTCCGTGGTTGCACTTGGGAACCGGCAACCCATTCAGCATGGATCGGAGGCGTATCAGTTGGAAGTGAATCGCAGTGTTTCGCTGAAAGTTGAATCGCAGCACCAGGGAGACAGGCCATGATCCAGAAGAAAATCTGCATGCTGGGTTCATTCGGGGTAGGAAAGACGAGTCTGGTGGCGCGATTCGTTCAGGGGATTTTTTCAGGCAAGTACCTTAGTACCGTCGGCGTGAAGATCGACAAGAAGGCATTGAAGGTTGGCGATCAGGACGTGTTACTTCTGTTATGGGATCTGGCCGGGGAAGACTCCCGCTCGCAACTACAAACCTCCTACCTGCGCGGAGCGGCGGGATATTTTCTGGTGGTTGACGGCACCTGGGCCGAATCCCTGGTCACGGCGAAGAGTATTCACAAGCGAGCGGTCGAGGTCGCCGGCGATATTCCATTCATGCTGATCGTGAACAAATCAGACCTGTGGAACACCTGGCAGATCACGGCTCCAGAGCTCGAAACGCTGGAAGCTGAAGGATGGAACATTAAACTCACCAGCGCGAAAACAGGCAGCGGGGTGGAAGAGATGTTCACGAAAATGACAGAACGAGTCCTCGCTGAAAAGCCGCTGAGCGAGGCTCCCGGGGAGCCGTAACCTGAAACCGCCCTTAGAACCGGCTCCTGCCACTCCGATGACTGTCTTGCTTGGGGTCGACTCGCGGCGAACAAGCTCGATGTCAAGTGCCCACAAGACATTCTCGGCCGTACTTTGGCTCCCGATGGATGTGAGCAGCAAGATACTCCTGCATCGGCAATAAGGCCGAGGCCAGAGCTTTCACTTCCGCCGGACATGCAGGACCTTCTGCACTTCGGCGACAACGTCGCCGGCTTCATCTCTGACCTCGACCAGAAACGTCGGCTCATATTTGTCCTGGGTCATGAGTTTGTTTCGAATCTCGTCCAGTTGCCCCTCAGTCAGCCGAAACTCTGCCCTGACTTTTCCCCTACCGGGCTTGCGGAAGCGAATGCTGGCGGTCTTGTCCCACACGATGTAATCGCGACCGAGATTTTCCATCAGCATTAGCATGTAGAAAGGATCGGCCATGGAGTAGAGTGAGCCACCGTAGTGCGTGCCGACATAGTTCCGGTTCCACGTGCGCAACTTCATCTCTACGTCGACGGCCTTATCGGAATGCCACCGCACGCGAATTCCGGCGCCGAGCAGGGGCGGCCAGATATTGATCCATCGAAGCATGAGCTGTTGGACTTTTCGATTCATGGGCAGTGCAGCTTCTTACCGCCGAAATCTCGATTGTCTGGCATTTCAATGCACTCAACTGTTGAACTGAAACGCTGTCAGTTTCTGCCGCGCATAGCGGCATGGACTTCCCAACGGCGCAAGTCGCCCAGGTTCGGATTGTTGCCCGCAGATTAGTTTGCTTTGACGATCACCTCACACCATTCACTCATACGCTCGGTATCGCCATCGTCATCCAAACGGGCACATAACGGTTGTCGACTGCACTTGCGTGACAACCTTTCTTTCTGTTGTGAACGAGCCGCAAATACCGCTGCTTCAAGGTTCCCTGCAGGGCAATGTTCGACTGCCCGAGCGGCCCGAAGCCGACTGCACGTGGCGCTGCCGTCTGGACAACGAGAAGTAGACGCCATCCTGATTGTGCCTGGAGTATGCATGAGGAGATCAACGGCCGAAGAACCACCGTTGTCTAATGCTTCTGCTGCGTCTGCTGCTCATTGACCTGCTGGTTTTGCATGGTTTCGCCCGGTCGTAGCAAACTCGGCTGCGACGACTCTGTGGTAGCAGCACTCTGTTGTTGCTGGTTAGTGGCTGCGGCGCCCGGGCCGGCAACTGCTGTCTGAGCTGCTGGCTGCGAAGGCGCAGTTACCGGAGGAGCCGGCTGCGGGATGGGGGCCGGGTTCGGCACAACCGCAGCACTTCCCGCCAGGGACGGCGGACTCGAGTTCGCAGACGACAGGTCTCCTCCAGCCAGTTTTGCGGGGCTGGTTTCTGTGGTCGGCGTTTCGATGTCGAAGGCGGTTTTTTCCTTCAGCAGTTCCCTCAACTCACTATCATGAGGCGCGGCAAAGAACCACGTAAGCAGGTAATCGCGCCGCGAAGTCACCGCCATCGCGATCGACAAGCGCCGTGAGAGTTCGTCGCCAGGGATTTGAAACGCCACAGTTCCGTGCAGAAAAACAACCAGACGGCCGCCGGAGGTAAAAGCCCTGATGTCCCGCATTTCCCGTACGATGGGATGTGTGAAGCCCCACTGCAGCAGGAAATCCTGGATGGCCCGCCCATCAGTCGGACTCGCCGGAAACTTCATTTCCGGGAAACAGGTCGTCGAAGCCGCCGAAACAGTTACCTCGCCAAAATCGTCATAGGAAAGCTGCCCGTCGCTTTCGGGTTGCTTTGCCAAAGCCGAAAATAGTGTCCGGCTGCAGGCCTTCATCAGCGCGCGTTCACCTCTGCCCATCCAAGGGTCTTCATAGTTGTTCTTGCGCGAGCGTTCGATAGCCGCCTGCACTGCCCCTTCGGCTTCCAGCGTCCAGCCGGACGGAATGCGGTAGGTGAACCCTAACCCATCGTTCTTGTACAAGCTTCCCAGGAATTCTCCGGTATTGATGTGATTTGCTGGCGGATCTGCTTGCAACTGTGCCAGGCGGTGAGACGATAGTGCCGGACCCTCATATTCCCTGGCGTCGCTTCCGGCGAACTCACGAACCTTAGCCGGAACAACAAATGTCAGATGCTGGAATGATGACTCCAGTACCTTGACCGTCCTCTCGTCGTTCGCTGCCAGCATCGTCAGCACCGCGTAGCCCTCAAGATTGGCCGCCAGGGCCATGTGCTGATCCGCTCCGCGACGTGTTTCGTAGAAATAGAACAGGTGTCCCGCCAGGGCAGTCTTGGACAGGCCATGCAGTTCTTCGACACCATACAGCAGTTCCTGTTCCAGGTATTTGCGCAAGAGGGCCTTGGCATCGGCAGTGCCTCGGGATTGCGGAGGGAAGGCTACGATCGAAACCACTGCATTGGCCGGCGGAGGGCCTGCGAGCCTTAGCATCTGAATGCGCCCGTCGCGCGCGACTGGCTGGGGAACCGCCTGCAACTGCACATCGGCCGGAAAATCGAACGCAAACCCGAAGTAGCGGCTGGCGTAGCGCGTAGAAGAGAGGTACCCCTGGTCAGGATAAAGTTCCTGCGCCGTCGGCATAGACTGAGATACCTGCCCGGCTGCCAGTAGCGGGCAACCCAGGACCGAACACAGGAGAGCAGGAAAAACCCCCAGTAGCTTCATCGCTTCTTATGTGCCCTATTGTTAGCCGTTGGAGGCGAAGAGTCAATGTGCCCCGACGGAGTTGCCTAGGGCGGCTTTGAAGGGCACCACCGCTTGCGCCGGTTCTCCAGGCATCCTTTTCTTCCAGTTCGCTCTAAACACTCTGTTTGAGGCTTTCTTTACAGCGCCAATGAAGCGCTGGACATCTCCCAAACTCTTCCCTGCCAGATCGCGCACCTTCGGCAATCCAACTCCTCTGCGGTTGACGGCCGAGTCAGGTACAATCAACGGCTGAAAGTCGGAGGAATCTTCTCTGAATCCCGTCCTCAGCCTGGTGTGCAGTTTGCTGGTGGAACCGCACGGGTTGCGCCATTACCTGAAAACTCATTACCTGGATCCGACCTTCCGGGGCATTTACACCGCCAACGCTTTCGACCTGGCATTACTGATTCCCTACTTTGTCGTGCTGATTCTGCTGGCATTCTACGGCTTGCACCGGTATCAGCTGGTATATCTGTACTATAAGCACCGCAAGAACAAGGTTACCGAGCCAGCGTCGCGCTTTGTGGAGCTGCCACGAGTCACGATCCAACTGCCGATCTTCAATGAGCAGTATGTAATTGACCGCTTGGTGGAGTGCGTCTGCCGGCTCGAATATCCCAATGACAGGCTGGAAATCCAGGTACTGGACGACTCCACCGACGAGACCGTGCAGGTAGCGCAGGCCGTAGTCGATCGTTATGCGGCGCTGGGCCACAACATCAGCTATCACCATCGCACCAACCGCGAGGGATTCAAGGCCGGTGCGCTCGATGCCGGACTGAAGGTTGCTACCGGCGAATTCATCGCCATCTTCG
>CAZDYZ010000262.1:0-2885 GCA_964509525.1 uncultured Acidobacteriaceae bacterium | reverse complement strand
ACATCACCTACGGACGCGCGGTAGCGAATCACCTCTCCCGCTTTGACATCGGCCAGACCGTGGTGATCGCCGAGGCCACTTGTGTAGCGGTTGAGGCAATGGAAGGAACGGACGCGACCATTCTTCGTGCGGGTGAGATCATGAAGTCACCATCTTTGGGCAAAGAGCCTTCTACTTTGAGCCGTGCGCTGACCGTGGTCAAGGTGGCTAAGCCGAACCAGGACATGAGGTTCGATGTGCCAGTTGTTGGACTAAAAACGATTGAGACGATGAAGCTGGCAGGAGCTACTTGCCTGGCGCTAGATGCAGGACGATGCTTGCTTTTGGATAAAGAGGCTCTGTTGGAGGCGGCGAATGAGGCTGGCATATGCATCGTTGCTGAAACGCCTGTTAGCCACATCCAGCACCATGGCTAAAACCAGATCTCGCTCCTATTAGCGGATGCATGAATAAACAAGACGTGCAGAATACCTTCCATTATTCTCGTGCCGGCGCACGTGTCTTTCTGTCCAAACCAGGAGCCGACTGTGAGTTGGAGATTCTGGAAGCTGTCCGGCGCAGCGAGGCATTGCATCGTCCCTGGGTCTTTCCCCCGCGAAGTCACGAAGAGTACGAATCCTATCTAGAACGGATTCGTAGTGGACGAACCATCGGGTTCCTCACCCGGCGCACATCCGACGAATGTCTGACAGGGGTGATCAACATCAGCGAGCCCGTTATGGGAGGATTTCGGAGCGCCTATCTTGGGTTTTACGCTCTTGAGGGTTTTGACGCCCGTGGCTACATGACGGAAGGTTTGTCGTTGGTACTGGATCATGCCCTGGAAGATCTTGGTTTTCACCGCCTCGAGGCCAACGTCCAACCCGCTAACCGTGCCTCGAGTGCACTCGTCTCTCGCTTGGGTTTCAGTAAAGAAGGATTTTCTCCGCGCTACTTGATGATCGACGGTATATGGCGGGACCATGATCGCTGGGCCATCCTTAGCGACGAGTGGCCTGATCATCGGCAGCGCCTTTTAGCGGTGTGGCTCACCCGGAAGCGAGAATCCTAGTATGGGAAACACCCGCGATACCTTGCGAGTCGGAGTCGTCGGCGTCGGTTCTTTCGGCCGCAATCACGCGCGGGTCTATGGCGAGCTTCAGGCTGATCCGGCACAAAATGTGCAATTACTGGGTGTGGTGGATTCCGACTTCACACGCGCCCAGTCGGTCGCGAAGGAGTTTGGCACTTCGGCCTTTCGTTCAGTGGGAGAGTTGATCCAAGCTAGGGTGCAGGCTGTGTCGCTGACGGTTCCCACAGCTGCTCACCTTGAGGCTGCACGTCCATTGATGGAGAGGGGAATCGACCTCCTAATTGAAAAGCCTGTGGCGGCGACGCTGGCCGAGGCGGATGAGATGATCGGGTTGGCCGAACGTTATGGCGTCGTCGTCCAGACAGGGCATCTCGAGCGCTTCAATCCCGCGATACGCGCGAGCTTGCCGTTACTCACTCAACCAATGTTCTTCGAATCGCACCGACTCAGCATCTTTACGCCGCGCTCGCTTGACATAGACGTGGTGCTTGACCTGATGATCCATGACATTGACATCGTGCTGACCTTTACGAAATCTCCAGTTAAAGAGGTTCGCGCAGTCGGCCTGCCAATCCTTTCGCGGAAGACCGATATCGCGAACGCGCGGCTGGAGCTCGAGTCCGGTTGCGTGGCCAACTTTACCGCCAGCCGGGTAAGCACGGAACGAATCCGCAAACTGCGATTCTTTCAGCCTCATCAATACGTTTCGATCGACTATGCCCGCCAGGACGTTCTGGTGCTGACGGTGGATGACTTGGCTCCGAACACCGCCGGTAGCGATCCTTTCAATCCGGCTGCTGTGTTAGCAAAGGCTGTACCCGGTATCACCCCGTTCAGGCCACCGGTTAAGCCGCAGGAACCGCTGCGCGGTGAATTGACCAGCTTTCTGCGGGCTGTGCGCGATCGGTCAACACCAGAGGTGACCCTGGAGGACGGCCGTCGGGCACTGGGGGTGGCGAAGCAGATTGTCGATGCCATCGCTCAACATGGCCGGAGGATCTTGGGGGAATTGACTCACACCAAAAGCTAGCCTACGCTTCTCGAATCAACGATGTTCGAAGAATTGGTCACGATTGCTAAATTTTTCAGCCTGGGAGAGGCCAAGCTGGTCCAAGGGAAGCTGGCGTCGGAAGGAATCTCCGCCTTCGTCTGTGACGAACACATGCACGCCATCAATTGGCATATGGGAGCCGCATTCGGCGGCCTCCGCGTGCAGGTGCCAGACAGCCAGGTGGTGCGTGCCCTGGAAGTCCTCGATGGTTTCGAACCTGACCAGCCTGAGCACGAAGAGGAAACTGAGGAGATCCCCTGCTGTCCCGAGTGTGAATCGCTGGAGATTCGTGAAGTCGCCAGCACGAATCCATCCCAAGCCTCCTTGTGGTCGGCAGCTAATCCATTTCCAGAAGGGCCAGCATTCGAACGCCATTGGAAGTGTTTGGCCTGTGGATATCACTGGCAAGAAGAGGACTCGTAGCCGGGCTCGTGACATTCCCTTCCCCCGGCGGGGAGTGCGTGCGACAATAGAGTTTCCTTCCCTACCGCCATGAACCCGGTTGAGAGCGCACCCGGCATCGCCGGAGAACCCGCCATCACTGCTGCAGTACTCCGTCACCATGGGATCTCGCTGGAAGAATACGATCGCATTCTGAAAGCGCTCAATCGTGAGCCCACGTTGACGGAGTTAGGTATTTTCAGTGTGATGTGGAGCGAACACTGCTCCTACAAGTCATCGCGGGTGCACCTCAAACGGCTCCCAACGTTCAGCCGCCGGGTGGTGCAGGGCCCAGGAGAAAACGCAGGCATCATTGACATC
>CAZDYZ010000261.1:0-3940 GCA_964509525.1 uncultured Acidobacteriaceae bacterium | reverse complement strand
AAGTCGCCGAGTTCTTACCTAATGTCCCGGTACGTTAGCACCCCGGTTGGATTATGGTGTGTCTCAAGGATGACCTCGGTCCTGCTACTGTTGCTCATTTTCGTCCGTGATTCGCTCCGGACGCGAGTTACCCTGCAGGCGGAAGTCCTTGCCTTGCGCTCCCAGATGCCTTGATGACGCACATGAACCACGCACTGACAACCGGCCAAAGTGCTCCTCTGGGAGCCACACCAACTCATGAAGGTGTCAACTTCAGCATTTTCTCCCGTCATGCGTCGGGGGTGGATTTACTGTTCTTTGACCGGGAGGACGACGACCGGGCGGTGCGTGTGATCCGTATCGATCCGTTTACCAACCGGACATACCACTACTGGCATGTCTTTGTGCCGGACGTACAACCAGGTCAGATCTATGCTTATCGCGTCACAGGCCCGTTTGATCCTGGAGGTGGTCTGCGCTTCGATCCAGCCAAAGTTCTCCTTGATCCGTACGGCCGGGGTGTAGCCGTTCCCAGGAAGTACAGCCGTGAGGCTGCAAGCAGTCCGAGAGATAGCACCGCAACCGCAATGAAGAGTGTGGTGATCGACTCGCAAGCGTACGACTGGGAAGGGGACACGCCCTTGAAGCGACCCTCTTCGCGAACCGTTGTCTACGAAATGCATGTGCGGGGTTTCACTCGCCACGCCAGTTCGGGTGTTCCAGATGAGAAGCGCGGCACGTATGCCGGGCTGATCGAGAAGATCCCGTACCTCCTGGACTTGGGCATTACAGCGGTTGAGTTGCTGCCCGTGTTCCAATTCGACGCACAAGATTGTCCGCAAGGATTGGTGAACTACTGGGGGTATGCGCCGGTCTCCTTTTTCTCGCCCCACCAGGCGTACAGTTCGCGGCCGAATGGATCGGGTGTTGTGGATGAGTTTCGTGACATGGTTAAGGCATTGCACAGGGCTGGCATCGAAGTCATTCTAGATGTGGTGTTCAACCACACGGCAGAGGGCAACCATTCCGGTCCAACGTTGAGCTTTAAGGGAGTGGACAACCGCACGTATTACATCTTGGAACAGGACCGCTCCCGCTATGCCAACTACAGCGGGACCGGCAATACGCTCAACGCCAATCATCCCGTCGTGCGACGCATGATCCTGGACAGCCTGCGCTACTGGGTGCAGGACATGCACGTGGACGGCTTCCGCTTTGACCTGGCATCGATCCTGGCTCGTGATTCCTCCGGGCATCCGCTGGCGAACCCTCCGGTCCTCTGGGACATCGAGTCAGACCCGTTACTTGCCGGTACCAAGATGATTGCCGAAGCCTGGGACGCAGCTGGACTCTACCAGGTAGGCAGCTTTGTCGGTGACAGCTGGAGGGAATGGAATGGAAAGTTCCGAGATGACGTACGCAGCTTCTTTCGTGGCGAACGGGGCTCGGTGGACCGAGTCGCCGACCGGATTGTTGGTAGCCCTCAGATCTACGGACACAAGGAACGCGAGGCGGAGCAGAGTGTCAACTTCGTAACCTGCCACGACGGTTTCACGCTGAACGATCTTGTGTCGTACGACCATAAACACAATCAAGATAACGGAGAAGACAACTGCGACGGCGGCAATGATAACCGAAGCTGGAACTGTGGCTTCGAGGGTCCAATTGACGACCCGCATATTGAGAAACTGCGGAACCGGCAGGTAAAAAACTTCCTGACCGTCAACTTGCTGTCCCTCGGTGTGCCGATGATTCTCATGGGTGACGAAGTCCGGCGGACACAGCATGGCAACAACAACGCATACTGTCAGGACAACGCAATCGGCTGGCTGGACTGGAGCCTGGTCGACAAACATGCGGATGTCCATCGGTTCGTGAGGCTGCTCATCCAAAGGCGTCTATTGAGAGAGACGGGCCCGGAGCGCGAGCGCAAAAGCCTGAACCAGCTGATCCAGGGGGCGAAAAAGGCTTGGCATGGCGTGAAACTGAACCAACCGGACTGGAGTGATAACTCACACAGTCTGGCGTTCAGTGGGGCGATTCGAAAGGAAAACCTCCATTTCTACCTGATCCTGAATGCCTATTGGGAGCCGCTCGACTTTGAGCTTCCACCGGCAGGCAACCGTTTCCGAGAACCATGGTGCCGTTGGATTGATACGACCCTCGACGCACCACAAGACATTGTGGAATGGCACAATGTATCGCCGGTTTCAGCCGAAACTTACCGTGCTGGGTCACGGTCGGTAGTTGTTCTTCTTGCACGTGGAAGGAATATTGAATTGTGACAGGCCAGACTTGACCTTACAAGTTGCACTGTCAGTCAAGGGTTCGAACTGTCAGACGACTTCCGTTGGCTCACCTTCTTGTTTCCGTCATCTGACCAGAATTATTGAGTGACGGCATCGTGCGAGGGCCATCCGGGTCAGGAAGTCTTATGATTTTCGCCTAGAGAGAGACTCATCAGGCTTCGCTTGCCCCCTCCAGGATCAGTGTATGCAAATACAGCAGATCCCAAAGATGGCCGGTTATGTCCATAATCTAACTGGAGAAGGAACCGGCATTAGGTAGGCACTGGACGACTTCCGACCGTGGAGCACGCCCAACATTTCATCTCCTTAATCTAGCGTCCTTGCCCGGCATTTCGCCTTTCTTGATGGTGATTAGATGGCCACAAGCGAGATAGAAGTGGACGAAACTGGTCTCTTCCGCTACGTGGATGACTGCTTGCACAGTTGCCGCAGTCGAATCGGGCTTCGCCTCCACTCGGTCATCATTTTTCGCACCCATGGTTCTCTCTTTTGGGCTGGGTGTGACAATCCGCTTGCGGATTCCTCCGGGTTTAGCTTTACGTCCCATGGCTTACCAACGGGCATAAAGCATAGCAGACTGGACTTTTGCGAGACACACGTCGGCATGGATGTCTTCCACCACTTCCAAAGCCGTGTGGCGATCCGTTTTGACCGATTGGAAGCAGTGTGAACAAATGCTCTCGGTCTCAGACGTGCGCGTGAACTCTGGATTCTTATCGCTGGGCTCTTGAGGGCTCATACAGCACCTTCCACAGCCCGCAGAGAGCAGTTTCCCCTGTGACGAGGCTCTCTGCGGGTTACGCCACTCTCATCCCTTAACCAGGAGATCGTGGTTTGTTGAAGGATGTTTCCATAAGGGGAATGGCGCATATGTGACAACCGTCACCCATCGACGTGCAGTCTGACAAGCAAAGCCCGCAGAGGAGACGAAGACAGCGCCGAAGAGCCCACGCCCAAGCGCATGCGGCTGTTCGCATCACGCTGCAAGCCAATAACGAAAAACAGGTAGGTTAGCTCGGATGAGGCGACCCCCTTTGTTCGGAGGTTGTGTTCCCCGTTCCACCTCAAAGTACTGTCCAGCGGGCCGACCAATCAGGAGCAATTCGAAACGCGATCACCATCGAAGCCAGCCAACAGTTCGTAGTTGTCAGGCCGCTCAAGGTACTGTCCAACCGCCATCCCATAAGGGGTAATTCGAACCCCGAAGACTTTCCAGTGAAAGGCGTGGGAGTTGTCACTTCGCCCCGGGAAGCGTTTCGGTAAGCCTTGCGGAAGGCATCCCGAATCCGTTCATCGTTTAATATGGCAGTCGGCCTTGATGTTCCAGGCAACCTTCGAGCGTTGTTTGTCTCACCGGGGCTGCTGTCGTTACAAGTTCTTAGTTAATCTGCGTCAGTTCAAGCACAACGCGTCAGCAAAAATCAATGGTAACGAAAATTTAGCCTGGCACTCAACGTGAGCGGCAGGCCAGCCGCAAGCGCACGTTCGGAAGGCCGAGGCGCTGACGGTCGTACGCCAGACCGCTCTCTCCGCCCCGGCTGAGGCGGCACGGTGTCAACGACCTAGAGAGGCAACCAAGTCGATGTACTGCTGCATGGCATCCTCGGCGGACGTGCCCTTGATCTCGGTCCAGGCATCGAACTTGGCGCGGG
>CAZDYZ010000260.1:0-5860 GCA_964509525.1 uncultured Acidobacteriaceae bacterium | reverse complement strand
CCAGCGGGCCGGCGGTAACAACGACTGCAGGTCCGAATGCTGAGCGGCGCGAATCTGAGATTCGCGTCGGTGACCGTGCAAGGAGCGATGCATGACCGGCGCTGCGACATGGGGAGGGATTGCAGCGATCGTGGTCACCACCTGCACC
Organism: uncultured Acidobacteriaceae bacterium; assembly: GCA_964509525.1. GTDB lineage: Bacteria > Acidobacteriota > Terriglobia > Terriglobales > Acidobacteriaceae > Bog-257. Next base: position 5,712 of record CAZDYZ010000260.1, on the reverse strand, counting down.
GGTGACGTGCTGCAATCTCGCGCCATGAAGGAGATCGGCGACCTAGGCGTCATCCGGAAAGCACATGGCTTTGTTGAGGTTCTGCGCCGGGTTCTCGCCAACCCGCGGTTTCTGGCGGGGCTGTTCTTTATGGCGCTTGCTTTCTTCAGCTTACTGGTGACCCTTTCGTGGGAAGATGTAAGCATCGTTGGCCCGGCTTCTGCCTCGCTGACCTTCATTGCCAATGGCATAGCTGCGCGAATTTTCCTGCACGAACGCGTTGACCATCGCCGCTGGCTCGCGGCGCTATTCGTAGCCGGTGGGGTCGTCCTGCTGGCGCATTAATCAGGCGCCATAGCCACTCGTTGTTTACACCGCGGACGAGGAGGAGATGCTGGCTGCGCCACCCTCCGGACCTGTTTCCGCATTAACTTGAACTTCGAGAGTCTCTTGCCTCGCTGAACAACGCCCGACGACCTGTGAAGCGCTCGCAATCTCAGGTTTGTGCAGACGACAGAAGCTCTCCGCCTCGCAGCCAAGCCAGCAAGCTACACAGCAACAAACGCCCTCTCGCTTGGGCGAAAGGGCGTCCGGGGTTATGCACTTCAAGGCAGACCACGCCGCTGGCTACTTGCTAAAGGCGGAAATGGCACCAGCCTCGTCATCTTTTACATCGAAGACGGTGTAGAGTTTGGTGATCTGCAGCAGGTCGTGCACTTTCTTGGTGAGGTGTAGCAACTTCAGTTCGCCACCCTGATTACGCACTGAGGTGAAGGCGCTGACAAGCTCACCGATGCCGGAACTATCAATGTAGCTGACATCGCCCAAGTTCAGCAGAATTTTCGTCTGTCCCTTCCCAAGCAGATCCTTGACGGTGTCGCGCAGAACCACGCTGCCTTCGCCCAGAGTAATACGTCCACTCAAATCGACGATGGTGACGCCATCTACCTGCCGGGTGCTTGCTTTCATGCTCACGTGGAAGCCTCCTGGTGGTCCAGTTCATTGTTCTGGAGCCGCTTGATCAAAGTGATTTCAGTGCCGGAGTTAAGCTTGCGAAAACGTACTTCATCCATGAATGTCCGCATCAAGAATATCCCACGTCCGGACTGTTTCAAAAGGTTCTCCGGGGCAAGCGGATTGGGAACCTCCTCCGGAACGAACCCTCTCCCTTCGTCGGTGATGGTAACAATCAACTCCGGCCCCGTTTGTTCGAGAGTCAAGTTCACATGCTTGGCCGAGTCGTAGGCGTTGCCATGAAGCACAGCATTGATCATCCCTTCCCGGACCGCCAACGAGATTCCGCCCCGCGTATCCTCGTCGAAGCCAGCCTGCGTTGCCGCCTGGTCGGCCATTTTCTCGGCCTTATTCACGCTGTCCAGCGTGGATTCCAATCTATACGAAACCCGTTGTGGCGCCGTCATTAATGGCTCGTTCTGTCCTATTTGGTTCGCGTCGAGGCCTTAAGGGAAACCGAATCCTCGGGATGGAGCAGTTTGCCTGTTTGGAGAGACACTTGTCAATGAAAGTGTTCTGGTCGCCGCCACGGAAGTGGATGATGTCCCCAGCTGAGGGGAACCACTCGCGGCGGTTTGCATAAGCCGGCAGCATCAGGCTAAGATGGAATTAGAACGAGCGTTCGAAAACCGCTCCTTCCCGCTAGATGCTTCACGCTCTCCAGGAAAACATGTCCACCGCCTCGACAACGCGCACCGCGGAAAATCCATCCACACAGGATAGCCGTTTTGACCGTCGTCTGGCCGAGATTCTTGACTACGCGACTGCGGTTTTCGCAGACAAGGGGTATGAGGGCGCTTCGATGCGCGACCTGTCGCGGCTGAGCGGGATTTCGCTCGCGGGTCTTTATTACTACTTCGAGTCGAAGGAAAAGCTGCTCTATTACATCCAGCGTCACACATTCATGACAATCCTTGAGCGCCTGCGCGAGCGTCTGGCCGCCAGCAAAGATCCCGAAGAGCGCCTTCGCATCTTCGTGCAGAACCATGTTGACTATGCCATCGCCAAGCCGAAAGCGATGAAAGTCCTCTCCCACGAGGACGATGTCCTGAAGAACGGCTTCGGGGCCGAACTGGCCGCCATCAAGCGCGACTACTACCGGATTTGCGTCGGACTGGTTGACGAAGTGCTCAGAGCAGAGATGTCGAAGCCGGGCGCGGGCAATGCCGTGGTCCACGGAGGCATCAGCACGCGTACTGCGGTAATGGGACTGTTCGGCACGATGAACTGGCTGTACACGTGGTACAACCCGCACGTGGATCCGGATGCGAAAACCCTGGCACGAGAAATGGGAGACATCTTTCTTCAGGGTATACGCGCCAGGGCAGCGAGCGGAAGGTTTCAACCCAGCCCATTGGGCGGTGAGCGAACGGCAAGAATCTTGCGCCACCCGAAGAAAACAATGCAGCCGCATGGTGGGAGTTCCTCGGGGACAAGAAACAGGACTCGGCATTGAGGAAAGACTGGGAGGAGCAACAATGAGCAGCATTAGTCCGCCGGCTTCGACTGAAGTGAAGCGCCGCATTAACTACCGCAGAGAGTCGGGGATTGCTGTGATCGAACTAAGTAATCCACCAGCCAATACCTACAGTTACGAGATGAATCGACAACTTGATGACGCGATTCTGACCGCGCGCATGGACAACGAAGCTTACGTGATCGTCCTGACTGGCGCGGGCGAGAAGTTCTTCTGTGCAGGGGCGGACATCCAGATGTTGGCCAAGGTCGATCCGACCTTCAAGTATTACTTTTGCCTGCACGCGAACGAAACCTTGTTGCGGCTGGAGAACACCCCCAAACTGGTGATTGCGGCGCTCAATGGGCACTGCGTCGGTGGAGGACTGGAGATTGCTATGGCAGCTGACCTCCGTGTCGCGCGCAAGGATGCGGGCAAGATCGGATTACCTGAAGTGAACCTAGGAGTATTGCCCGGAACCGGTGGGACCCAGCGCCTATCGCGGATTATAGGCAAGTCCAGGGCGATAGAGCTGATGGTAACGGGGAAGATGTTCTCGTTTGAAGATGCTAAACAATTTGGCCTAGTCAATGAGATCTTCGAAGGCAAAAACTTTACGGAGCAAGTAATGGACTACGCGAGGCAGTTTTGTCCCCCGAATAGAGCGCCAAAAGCCATCGGCGGAATCAAGCGCGCAGTCCAGACCGGTTGGGAGATTCCCATGGAAGCGGGACTCGCCCTGGAGCGGGAGAATCAGCAACTGCTTTTCCAGAGTGAGGACGCGGGGGAAGGGTTGGCTGCATATGTCGAGAAGCGGCCCGCAAGGTTCAGCGGAAAGTAGCTGCAGGCGCTTATCTTGCTGTACGTGTCCCTGTGAGGGTGACGGTACTGAGTGGGAACAGAGTCGAGGATTGTTTCAATCGATAGGAACGTCCTGGTTCTTTCGGGTAGTCGGTTCGGTTGAAAGAAGGAACGCATGGACGCCTCCGGTTTAGAAACGTGGATCGTAGTCGGCAGGTCGAGAGTGAATCGAGGAAAGAGCCGCGTGGTCGCGGAGTTGTGGTGATATGAGCAATTCGGCCTTCACGCGTATCACCGTTTCGATGCAGCCAGCAACAGCGCGCATTGGGCTAAGCAATCCGCCGCTGAACGTCATCGACATTCCGATGATGGACGAGCTGCGGGCGGCTCTGGAACAGATCGCGGCGCGTCGCGAAATCAATACCATCGTTTTTGCCGGTTCGGAGCGTGCCTTCTCCAGCGGGGTGGACGTCGCGATCCACACGCCCGACAAAGTGCGTGACATGCTCACCGCATTTCACAGTCTGATTCGTTCGGTGGTCGACAACAGCAAGTTGACCATCGCCAGTGTTCGCCGGCATTGCCTCGGCGGAGGCGCAGAGCTGGCACTGATTTGCGACGTGGTATATGCCTCGCCTGATTCGGTCTGGGGTTTTCCCGAGATCAGACTGGCGTGCTTTGCGCCCGTGGCCAGCGTGGTGTTACCAGCCCTAGTGGGACAAAAGCTGGCAGCAGAGATGTTGCTCACAGGGCGCACCCTAAGCGGCAAGGAAGCGCTCGAAGCTGGCCTGGTAAACGGTTTGGCTGACGATCCGGAGACACTGGTTGCAGAATGCCTGCAACGGGTTTCGCAGTTGAGTTCCGCAGCGCTCAGGTTGGCCAAGAAAGCCTTATATGCATGGGATTCGATTCACTTCGACAAAGGCTTGGTGCGGAGCGAGCAGATCTATATCGAAGATCTGATGAAAACTGCAGATGCACGAGAAGGCATCGCTGCCAGCATCGAGCGTCGTCGACCAAAGTGGGTGGGGAGCTGAAGTCATGGACTATGAGATTACACCGGAGGAACTCAAGTCGTTGCGTGAGGCAGGGGAGAATTTTACTGTGCTTGACGTGCGTGAGCCGTGGGAGGTTGAAATCGCGAAAATAGCCGACAGCAAGCACATCACTATGGGCGATATTCCCACACGTTTCAATCAGGAACTTGATCCGGATGACCATATTGTGGTGCTTTGCCACCACGGCGTGCGTTCTATGAACGTGACGGCCTGGCTACGGCAGCAAGGCTTTGAAAAGGTGCAGTCGTTGCAGGGCGGAATCGACCGCTGGGCAAGGCACATTGACCCATCGGTACCGGTGTACTGAATTTGCTTTGCAGACTTTCAATCCGGATATGCAAGATGCGCACGGGCGTGGAGCGGCGGTTCCTATTTTGCAGGATGGAATTCCCAAGAACGTATTTCGAAGCCAGTCCACTGCACGCTTCAGGCCTCACGCGTGGAAGGGAGTAGCAGGGGGAGGGAAACGCCGGCAGAAGAAGATACTGGTTCAGGATATGAAAAAAGAACTCATCGAACTTCGCGTCAACAGGCGCAGACACGAGCTAGCGGTAGAGCCAAACAAACTGCTGCTGGACGTTTTGCGCCAGGATTTGGGTCTGACGGGCTCAAAACGTGCCTGTGACGACTCTTCATGTGGTGCCTGCGCGGTGCAGGTGGATGGCATCCCCATGCTCTCGTGCACGATGCTGGCGGCGAGTTACGAGGGGCTGGAGATCACCACCGTCGAAGGGATCGCCGACCACGGCAGCCTGGCTGCGTTGCAAAAGGCGTGGGGTGATTTTGGCGGTTCGCAGTGCGGTTTCTGCACCCCCGGATTCATGGTGACCGTCAAGTGGCTGCTGGCGAACAACCCCGAGCCAAGCGAACAGGAGATTCGTCAAGCCCTAAGCAGCAATTTGTGCCGCTGCACCGGATATACGCAGATGTACCAAGCTGTTCGAGCCGCAATCGATGCGGAGCTGAAGAGCATGAAACACGAGCTGGTGGAGGCCAAGTGAGGGAGAAGGCATTCTCGGTTATCGGCAAATCAATCGCCATGGTGGACGCATCCGGCAAGACGACCGGCGCTGGCAAGTACACCGATGACTTTAGCCTTCCTGGAATGCTAGTGGGCAAGATTCTGCATTCGCCTTACCCCCACGCGCGGATCAAAGGCATCGACACTTCGCGGGCCGAGGAGAAGGAAGGGGTGGTCGCGATCGTCACCGGCAAAGACGCACCTAACCCCTACGGCATTCTTCCCGTTGGTCATGACGAGACTGCACTGGCAGTGGAGAAGGTCCGTTATGTAGGAGACCACGTGGCGTGCGTCGCGGCAATCAACGAAGAGATTGCCGAGGAGGCCCTGCGGCTGATCGACATAGAGTATGAGCCGCTCCCTGCGTACTTTGACCCTGAAAA
>CAZDYZ010000259.1:0-3942 GCA_964509525.1 uncultured Acidobacteriaceae bacterium | reverse complement strand
AGAGGCGTCTCACAGCTCATAGGAACCGTCCGCTTGCTTATGGGCTTGAAGATCTATTACCGGAATTCTTGCGCTAGATCCGTGGGAAGGGTTGTGTTGTGCCGTAATCCAGATCGAAGCCGAGTTGGAGCTTGGCCGCTTCCGACATGAGTCCCGGGTGCCATGGCGGATCGAATACGATCTCCACCTGTACTTCCTTGACCCCGGGCAAGCGGGAGAGCTTGCGCTCTACATCCGCCTTAAGGACGTTACCCATGCCGCAACCAGGAGCCGTCATCGACATCTTGATATCGATTCTGTTCCAGGATGGTTCCAGAGAGGTAATCACGCACGAATAAACCAGACCCAGATCCACAATGTTGACCGGGATTTCCGGGTCGTACACGGTCTTCAACTGATCCCAGGCCATCTGTTCACTGAAGGTCCCCTCCTGCATTGCCGGTGTTTGTGCGTTATCTGCGTTAGAGAGCCCCAGAGCATCGGCATCTTTGGCATCGACGCGATACATGTAGCCGTGGTCGTTCGTCACCGTGTAGCTGCTACCCAAGGATTGCAGAATCCTGAGAACAGCACCCGCGGGGAGAACGCCGCGAAGTCCGCTCGGGATCTCGATGACTTCACAGGCCCGACTCAGCGTGATCGGCTCACTTCCGCCCATACGGAACTCCTCTCCAGGACGTTTCTTTTTTCCTCCGCTTCGCGTACTACTCGGTCGACACGGTTTCTGATTTACCTTCCAGTGCCGCGTTTAGCGTGTGCCAGGCGAGGGTTGCGCACTTGACCCGCACAGGAAACTCGCAGACACCGGAAAACGCGGCCAGCTTGCCCAGTTCAGCGCGATTCCCGTTAGTCGGAAGCTGTCCCGTTACCAGCATGTGGAATTGGTTGAAAATCCTTTCCGCTTCTGCTTTGGTCGTACCCTTCACGCTTTGCGTCATCGTCGACGCAGCGGCCTTGGATATGGCGCAACCCGAGCCCTGGAAGCTGATATCGCGGATCGAATCTCCCTCCAAGTCCAGGTAAACGGTAAAATGGTCGCCGCATAGCGGGTTATATCCTTCCGCCTGGTGGTTTGCAGTTGCCAGCACGCCATAGTTGCGTGGTGCTTTGCTGTGCTCGAGGATGAGTTCCTGGTAGAGCTCGCGCAGATCCGGCATCAGGTGAAAACCTCCTTTACCTTCTGGATGCCTTCCACCAGCGCGTCCACTTCCTCCCTGGTGTTGTAGAGGCCGAACGAAGCGCGTGCTGTGGCCGCGATACCAAAGCGCTGCATGACCGGCTGGGCGCAGAGATGTCCCGTGCGGATTGCAATGCCGTGCTGGTCGAGAATGGTCCCGATGTCATGCGGGTGGATATCGTCCAGCAGAAAAGAGAGTACCCCGGCTTTGGCTGTTGCAGTGCCGATCACTCGAATGCCGGAAATGGCAGAAACAGCTTCCGTTGCATAGGTCAGCAACTGGTCCTCATAGGCAGCCAGGCTGGCCATTCCTACATGATTCAGATACTTGATGGCAGCGCTCAGGCCGATGGCCCCGGCCACATGGGGTGTGCCGGCTTCAAACTTGTACGGCCGGTGGTTGTAGATCGTCTTGTCGAAGGTCACAGAACTGATCATGTCGCCGCCACCCTGGTAAGGAGGCATCGCCTCCAGCAGATGAGCTTTGCCGTACAGAACGCCGATGCCGGTCGGACCGTAGAGCTTGTGACCGGAAAAAACATAGAAGTCGCAATCCTGGACCTGGACGTCCGTTTTGAGATGAGGCACGGCCTGCGCTCCGTCGACCAGCACTGGGATGTTCCAGCAATGTGCCATTTCGATGATTCGTTCTACAGGATTGATTGTGCCGAGTGCATTGGAGACCTGGGTAATGGCGACAATTTTCGTTTGTGGTCCCAGCAGTTTCTCAAAGTCCTCGAGCAGCAGCTCTCCGCTGTCGCTCATCGGAGCAACGCGGAGCCTTGCTCCTTTCTCTTCGCACAGCATCTGCCAGGGCACGATGTTGGAATGATGCTCCATACCGGTGATAAGCACTTCGTCGCCCGCGTGTACATTGGTGCGGCCATAGGTTTGCGCCACGAGGTTAATGGCTTCGGTTGCACCACGAACAAAGATGATCTCGCTCGCGTCAGCGGCGTTAAGAAACGATTGCACCGTCTTGCGCGCGCCCTCGTACTCGTCCGTCGCATGTTCGGAGAGAAAATGCACACCACGATGGATATTGGCGTTGTCCCGCTCGTAGTAACGGCAAATAGCCTCAATCACCGCCAAAGGCTTCTGGGAGGTGGCTGCGTTGTCCAGATAAACCAGCGTTCTGCCGTGAACCCTCTGGCGGAGGATAGGAAAGTCGCGACGTAGCTTCTGCACATCGAAGTCGCAGACGGGGTCTTGCGCAACTGTCGGCTTGAGCTTTCTGGGCAACTCTTTGGCAGCGGTGGTCATTCGATCTCCTCCCAGTGTCTTCCTTGATCCTGGTGGTCTCTCCCCGTGGACGCAGAAGGCGCAGCGTGGGCCATGGGCAACAAACAACGCTGGATCAATCCTTCCACGTACCTGAGCACGGGCCCCGGCTTCATGCGGTCGAGACACTCGTTTGCAAATGCGAAAAGCAGGAGTTTACGCGCGGATACCTCGTCGATCCCCCGAGAGCGCAGGTAGAACAGAGCGTCAGCCTCGATCTGTCCGATAGTGGCTCCGTGGGTGCACTTTACGTCGTCAGCGTAGATCTCCAGCTGCGGCTTTGTATCGATTTGTGCGTCATCGGAAAGCAGCAGGTTGCGGTTGGTCTGCTTGGCATCGGTCTTCTGGGCGTCCGGGCGCACTATGATACGGCCGTGAAAAACGCCGCGCGCATGTCCATCGAGAATTCCGTTGTAGAATTGCCGGCTCCCACAGCGCGGACTGGCGTGTTCGACCAGCATGTAGTTGTCCAGGTGTTGTCGTCCCCTGCCGAAGAAGAGGCCGTTAATCAGACACTCCCCTCCTTCGCCTGCCAGAACCGGGTGCACGTTGTTGCGCACTATCGCCCCACCCATCAGCACTGAGTGCGACACAACATTGGCGCTTCTCCCCTGCTGAATGCGCAGTGTGGAGATGTTAAAAGCTCCCTCGTGCTCGCTCTCGATCCTGTAGTGCGCAAGAACTGTTCGGTCACCCGCCACCATCTCCGTGACCGTGTTGCAGAACACCGGGCTGCTGCCGACGGACACATACTCTTCTACGATGGTTGCTTGGCTGCCCTCCTCCGCCACAATGAGGTTGCGCGGATGGCTCATCGTGGGACCGTCATGGGCGGTCGAGATAAACAGCAGGCCGATGGGCTGCTCAACTAGCGTGCCTTTGCGGATGTGTACATACGCTCCGTCTTCCAGGAAAGCCGTATTCAGTGCACAGAAGACATCGCGTTTGCTGTCAAGGTAGTGTCCTAAGTGCGGTTCAAGGACTTGCGGACGATTAGAGATCTCCCCCGCCAAGCTGCTGGCCTTCACACCATCAGGCAAGGTGCTCAACAAAGAGAGCTCTCGAGCAAAATACCCGTCTACAAACACCAGTTGACAGGCAACACCCGTGATCCGGTATGGCTCCAGATCCAGTTGCAATCTCCGGTCGCGGTCGGCCGAGGCAAGCCGGAAGGGAGTTTGCGCCAGAGCCGAGACGTTGGTAAACCGCCAGTCTTCGTCATGAGTGGTGGGAAACCCGACTTCGGAAAAGCGGACAAACGCGTCTTCGCGCAGTCTGCGCACCCAGGCTGGAACATGGCCGGCAGTCCGCTTCCCAAATGTGCTGAAGCTTTCCAGGTAGTTTTCCGAGGTGTGGGTTGGTGTGATCACCTTGTTCTTCCTTCGTACTCTTCAGCAGGAGTAGCATCCCGCGCCTCTGCCTCTAATGAGCTATAACCTTTTTCTTCCAGCTCCAGCGCCAACTCGGGGCCACCCGAACGCACG
>CAZDYZ010000258.1:0-3771 GCA_964509525.1 uncultured Acidobacteriaceae bacterium | reverse complement strand
GAAATCGGTGGTTTGTACTTTGAACTCCTGAATGGCGTCGACGGGTGGCAGCACAACGAAGTTGGTACCGTTCAAGAAGTCAACACAGTCTGAATTATTGTCAATGCCGTCAAGCAGATAATTATTTAACGACGGCTGCTGACCATTAGCTGTGAAAGCGCCACTTGCGGCATTACCGCGGGTGTCGGCCTGCGGCGTGGCCACCCCAGCGCTGACTTGCGCGAGGAAGGTGAAATTGCGCCAGTTGAGAGGAAGGTCGTTGATGCTCTGGTTATTGACTATACTACCGACAGCGGCACTCTGCGATTCTAGGAGAGGTTGCTCCGCTGACACTTCGATTGTCTGTGAAACAGCGCCCGGTTTCAGCGAGAAATTCTGAACGACGTTGGCGTCAATGTCCACCTTGATGCCCGCGGTGGCAGTGGTCTGGAAACCTTGAAAGATGACTTCGAGCTTGTAGGAACCAATTCTGACAGGTGAAAATTTGTAACTGCCGTCCGACCCCGTACTCGCGGTGACACTTACCCCCGTCCCCTCGTTGGTTAGCGTGACCTTAGCACCACTGACCACCGCCCCAGATTGGTCTGTCACGGTACCTAAGATGGATCCCGTATCGACCTGCGCGAGAAGCGGCCGCGCGCCAAGCAGCAAAAGTGCCGCAGCACAAAGGAACGATATACTCAACCGAATGAGAATGTTGCGATTACAAGGCTTCATGCCCGAACCTCCTCAGCCTTCCCACCCCAACAACCAAAGGACCCACGCTTGTAAACGATTACTAGTACTCCCCGCCGTTGCGAGCGATGTCGCAACGGAACAAACCAGTAACAATTCTTGCTCAGATAAGAAGCGCAAAATTCCCTTTGTTTTGGACCGCGCTTACCTAGCACCCCAACTAGAAATTCGAACGCTTGACCTCGAAAAAGCCAACTCTCGAAAGTAAGCGTTTACTTTTACCACGTAATGAACCACACTGAAGCGGATGCTGTCAAGTACTTTTTTGTATTTATACTCGGCAGCCTGGATGATTCACCCGCGAAGGGCGTTGGCATGTATCTATTTGTCGGGGCGATGGTGCCAGGTTTATGGGTTTGACCATACGAGAGGTTGCCAAAGCGGCCGGTGTGTCCACGGCCACAGTCTCATACGTTTTGAATGAAAGAGGGAAAGTCGGGCGGAATACGCGAGACTTGGTGCTCACGACTGTCAAACACCTCGGGTATGTCCCCAACATTCATGCGCGCCGTCTAGCTTCCCACAATGCGCTCATGCTGGGAATGATAGTTTCTGACTTCGAGAACCCTTTTTTCACGGACATTATCAAGGGTTTTTTGGAGCGCACGCGGCAACTCGGCTATGAGGCAATTCTCAGCGATACAAATTACGATCCGCAACGCACGCGAGAGGCAGCGAGGCGGATGATGGCACACAACGTAAGTGGCGTGGCGATTATGACTTCCGAAATTAACCCGCGATTGGTCAAGGAGCTAGCACGAAGAAAAATTGCGGTGATGTTCCTGGACTCGGGCCCCGCACAAAGATACGTCAGCACGTTGAGCATAGATTATGACTCTGGGATCAGGCAAATTGTCCAACACTTATATGCTCTGGGACATCATCGAATCGCGTTCGTGGCCGGTCGCGCCAAGCTGAAGTCCAACCTTGCGCGCCTGCATGCCTTCGAGACTTCCATGGCTGCGTTGGGACTGAAACCGGGACCGGTGCTGCACGGGGATTTGCGCTTCGAGGGAGGCCTCGCGGCGGGATTGGCGATTGCGAAGATGTCTCCGCTGCCCACTGCGGTGGTAGCGGTCAATGATCTCACCGCTATTGGTGTCATGAAGGCGCTGGTGTCGTGCGGGTGCCGGATTCCTCAGGACATTTCGGTGACCGGTTTTGATCGAACACGGTTGGCGGAATACAACACTCCGTCGGTTACGACGGTAGACATTCGTCGAGATTCACTTGGACGAACGGCCGCGGATGTACTGCATGAACTTTGCACTTCGACCAATCCGCGCGGCAAAAAGTACGATATCTCCGCGGAGTTGGTGGTAGGGCAATCCACTGGGGCGGCAACGGCGTCTCCCCTGAGGGCCGGGCCAGTTTCTTGCAATCGATAGCGTTACGGAATCGCAAAACCCGCACGAAAGGAACGCTCTCGCGTAAACGTTTTTGACCAAGCCAAATCACGGCCCGGCCACGGAGACATGGTTGACCTAATCTTTGGCGACGTGACAGCTGCCCTTCCAGCGAGAAAGATACAATTAATTGCACCAATATCCTTAATCCTCCAACGGAAGTCCGCCGGTCGGCGCGGGGAGTCACCTCGGGCAAACGTCACTGCTACCGTTTCACTTTTTATCTCAAAATAGATTGGTCGAGCGTGGCAGGCAATGAAAACTCAGAGAGAAACGCAATCAATCCTCCTGGCAGACCTTTGGATGCGTGGACCGTGTGACGGTCAACCAAACCTTGCCCGACCATGGCCGGGTGCAAAAGTCGTCGAATTTCTCAGAACCAAATGTGTTTTGAGAATGTACTCGCTGCCATCGGGAGAGGGCGTCTCTTCATTTACTTCTTTTAGCAACGCCTGAAACGCAAGGCTCGCTATCTCTGACTGGGACATCTGAATCGTGGTCAACGGCGGGGTCATGAACTCTGCGATCCGAATGTTATCGAACCCCACGACGGACAGTTCCTCGGGCACCCGGATTCCAAGGTCAAATGCCTCCCTCATCACACCGATTGCGGTCATGTCATTGGAGCATACCAATGCTGAAGGTTTTTGCCGATGTTCAGAAAGCCGTCGTAACGCTTGCCTCCCTCCTTCCAGCCGATGATCTCCCTCAATTACGAATGAGGATATGACGGGCAACCCGATCTCGTGCATCGCCGCTTCAAATGCATCCTTACGTGCCATCGCGGATCGCAGCTTTGGCGGCCCAGCGATGAACCCGATGCGTTGATGACGTAATGCGGCAAGATGCTGGACGGCCTGCCGAATGCCGTCAGCATAGTCCACGAGAATATTGCTGACTCGCGGCGCCTTGGGGCCAACGTCGACGAAGACGAGCGGCAAGTTACGGAAACGGAGGTGTTGCAAAAGTCTCTCTTCCATCCCGAACGTCAGAATGGCTACTCCGTCGACTCGGCTCTCGATCATCCTGCGAACGGCAAGTTCCATGCGCTTCGGGTTGTAGACCGTAGAGGTCAGGAGAATTTCGTAATGTTGTTCGATCGCAAGGGTTTCGAAGGTCTCAACAATCTCAGGGAAGAACGGATTTGTGATCTCGGAAACGATAAGCCCAAAAACACGGCTTCGACCGGATACCAAAGTGCGGGCCGACCGATTCGGGTAATAACCGAGTTCCTCGACCGCCCTCCACACCCGTTTCGCGATCTGCGAATTCACGGTCGCGACTTGGTTTATTGTGCGCGACACAGTGGCGGTCGACACATTGGCCCGGCGGGCGACGTCGCGGATATCCAAGAATTCCTCTTCTACAAGCTAACTTGTGACAGGCCAGTATACGCTATCTCAGATTCTCGACAACGTGCACCCTGGCTCGAAACATTGAGACCTATGCAAAACGCCGCCTGGCTGCTCTGGTCGAATGAATGGGAAACTAACACATAGCTAAGGCGTTGCCGCTTATTTATCGGTTTTTGGAAACGATCCCAGAACCTTCGCGGACGGTCACAATTTGGTTCACCTTCACTTGCATGAATCGTTCCACCGCCTGCGTCGTGGGCCACTTCACTTCCAGC
>CAZDYZ010000257.1:0-1857 GCA_964509525.1 uncultured Acidobacteriaceae bacterium | reverse complement strand
GGAAAATCTTTCTCGATCAGGAATGCAGTGAATTTGTCGCCGTCAACTTTGGCGAAGACTGTAAACAGATCGGCGAAGTGGGCGTTGGTGATCCACATCTTCTCGCCGTTGAGGACGTAGTGCCTGCCGTCGGGCGAGAGCACGGCCTTGGTGCGGCAATTGAGCGCATCGGAGCCACTGGTGCTTTCCGACAGAGCATACGCGCCGATCATCTCAGCTGTGGCCAGCTTGGGCAGATACTTCTTCTTCTGTGCTTCGGTACCGAAGAAGACGATGGGTAGGGTACCGATGCCAGCGTGTCCACCCATGCTGACGACGAAGCTGCCGCACTTCGCCAGGTACTCGGCAATGATGGCCGAGGAAACCTTATCCATGTCTGACCCACCATATTCGGCGGGCACGTCGGCATTGGTCAGGCCCATCTCGCTGGCTTTCTTCAGCAGCCCGCGAGTAACCTCCCATTCCTTGTGTTCGATCTTTTCGACCGCGGGCAGCACTTCGTTGACCGCAAAGTCCTCCGCGAGCTTGGCGACCATCTGCTGGTCTTCGTTGAAATCTTCGGGAGTAAAAACGTTGTCCAGGTTGTGATCTTCGAGCAGAAAACTTCCGCCCGTGGTCTTCTTCTTGGGAGCTGCAGCAGTGGTAGTGGCCATAAGTCCTCGCTATTTGATTAGGCTCTGAACTTTCCGAAATTCGTTTGTGCCGTCCCTACGGGACTGGGCACGTTACCTTCGTTTCGACCGGTGCCGAAGCGCTGGGTCATCATCGTCCGCGCCGATGGAGTCGCCGTCTGCCCAGCAGAACTCGAGCAAGGAAATCAATTTGTTCCTCACTCGACGATCTTCGGAACAGCTTCTGCGTGAGATCGTCGGCGATTCCGCAGTTGTTCTCGCTTTGCCCGGATTCCGTGCGCGATCCGGATTCGGATTCCTGTGCTCTCCTTTCTCCTCCCGTGGTGGATCCCTATTGCAAATTTTCGAAGATGCCCGCCGCCCCCATGCCTCCGCCCACGCACATGGTCACCATGCCATAGCGTCCCCTCCGGCGCTTGAGTTCGCGGATGCTGGTGGCGGTCAGCTTGGCGCCGGTGCACCCCAAAGGATGGCCGAGTGCGATGGCGCCGCCATTGACGTTGACACGACCGGGGTCCAGATGTGCCTGCTGAACGACCGCCAGCGATTGTACGGCGAACGCTTCGTTCAACTCGATCACTTCCAGGTCCTCTAGCTTCAATCCGGCCATCTTCAAGGCTTTGGGAATCGCATAGACGGGGCCAACTCCCATCTCTTCTGGCAAGTAACCGGCCGTGGCAAACGCCACGTATCGTGCCAGGGGCTTCAGTCCGAGCTGCTTCGCACGCTCTGCTGACATGACCACGGCAACCGCGGCGCCGTCTGACATTTGCGATGAGTTGCCTGCTGTGGTTGTACCCTTAGCATGAAAGGCCGGCTTCAGTGCGGCCAGGGCTTCCATCGAGGTGTCGGCACGCGGACCTTCGTCCATCCTGAAGACAATGTCTATGCGCTTCGGCTTGCTGCCATTCGGCGTGGTGAAGCTCAGCGGCACAGGAACGATCTCGTCGTTGAACTTGCCGGTCGTGATGGCCGAGATGGCATTGTGATGGCTGCGGACAGAAAATTCGTCCGCCATCTCGCGTGTGATGTTATAGCGCTTGGCCAGACGCTCGGCCGTAAGGCCCATGGAGAGATAGGAGTCGGGATAGTTTGCAATTAACCACGGATTAGCCGAGACTTTGTGGCCGCCCATGGGAATCATCGTCATGGACTCGACGCCCCCTGCGACAATCGTCTCCGCGCCCCCGGCCATGATGCGCTCGGCAGCCATCGCAATGGCCTG
>CAZDYZ010000256.1:0-3286 GCA_964509525.1 uncultured Acidobacteriaceae bacterium | reverse complement strand
AGGATTTCCATTGCGTGCGGCGATCTCTCTCAGGCCAGGCCATTGGCACCTCCTCAACCCTGGCGCTCTGCGCAGCGAGCAGCTAGCCATCGTCATCTAAACTGCTAGTCGTGCGAACTCTTCTTAAACTCGTGGCCCTGCTGGTGATCGGTTTCGCGCTGTGGTTTGTCTGGGCAGCGCTGCTGCCGTTGAACCCTGGGGCAACACAATTTGTGCTACTGCGTCAGGGCTGGAGCATGCGACACATCGCGCAAGCCCTGCACCGTGACGGTGTCATCCGTAGCTCGGCAGCATTCCTCATCTTGCACTACGTTGAAGGCGGGAAAACCCTGAAAGCAGGAGAATACAAGTTCGACGAGCCAGCCAACGCATTGCAAGTGTGGCAGCGCTTGGTTCGGGGCGACGTTTATGCGCGCACGGTGGTGGTTCCTGAAGGTTACAACATCTATGACATCGCGGCGGTTGTCGAGCAGGCAGGTCTGGGTTCGGCGGCTGACTTTATCACGGTTGCCAATGGCGATACGTTCCTTGTCCGCGATCTCGACCCGGACGCGAAGACTCTCGAGGGGTATCTTTTTCCTGACACTTACCAGTTCACGCGCATAGACAGCGAGCACGATATAGCGGCGGCGATGGTGCACCGTTTTCGGCAGGAGGCGCAGAAGATCGGGCTGATAGGCAACCCTGATCTGCACCGCATCGTCATCATGGCTTCGATCGTCGAGAAGGAAACTGCGGTGCCCGAAGAACGGCTGCTCGTTGCCAGCGTTTACTACAATCGGCTCGCGAAGAACATGACGCTAGCTGCCGATCCTAGCGTTATTTACGCAGCCCTGTTGGCTGGACGATACCGCGGAAATATCTACCAGTCAGATCTGCAATTCGACTCGGCCTACAATACTTACAGATATCTAGGCCTGCCTCCCGGGCCGATTGCCAATCCTGGGGTAGCCTCCCTGGAGGCCGCACTGCATCCGGCACAGAGCGATTTTCTCTATTTTGTGAGCGATAACAACGGTCACCATCGCTTTGCCCGCAGTCCGCAAGAACATGCTCGCAACGTGGCTTCCTATCGCCGGGCGCTTGCTACTTCTCCGTAGGCCCGATCGCCGGCATTCATCCGCAGGAGCTTTGGTACTGCCACGAGGATATACTGAATAGTTCACCCGTCAGTTCTTGATCCAGCATGAGACGCTCACCAATTCTCATCACAGTTTTTGTCATCGTACTCCTCCTGGGAGGGGCAGGGTGCCTGTTTCGTACTCGTGTTGTGGAGGTACGAACCAGCACGGCCAAGCTTCAGACGGCCACAAAGCAGGAACTGGTAGACCGTATTAACCACGATTCCGGGAGCATAACCAGCCTTAACGCCACGGTGGACATCGACACTTCAGTAGGCGGAGAGAAGAAAGGCCAAGTCACCGAATACCAGCAGATCCGAGGTTACATCCTGGTGCGCAAGCCAGATATGCTGCGCATGATCGGGCTATTCCCCATTGTACGTAACACGGCCTTTGATATGGTGAGCGACGGTAGTCGATTCAAGTTGTCTATTCCGGCGAAGAATAAGTTCTACGTTGGCAGCGCTGAGGTAGGTAAGCCTTCGAGCAATGCACTCGAGAACCTTCGCCCACAGGTGATCTACAACTCGTTGTTTTTGCCGCAGATCGATTCCAACGATGAGATCGTGGTGATGGAAAACGACACGGAAAACGTCCTGGATGCGAAGACAAAGAGACTGGTCGAACAACCGGATTACGTCATTGACATCATCCGTCGCTCCGGGAGTGACTGGTACGTGGCCCGCAAGGTTATTTTTGATCGTGTGAACCTCGTTCCCCACCGTCAGATTATCTACGACACCATGGGCGAGATTGCGACCGAAGCCACCTACCAGGTCTATAAGGATTACAACGGGGTCAGTTTTCCGAACGTGATTGAGATTAACCGTCCTAAAGAGGAGTATATGATCCGGCTCACGGTGGAGAAGCTTATGATCAACGAACCTCTCCACGATGACCAGTTTGCGCTCCAGCAACCGCCGGGGTCACAACTGGTGAACCTCGATCAGCCGAACCAGAACCCTGCGACGAACGGCGCCCGCAGCGTACGGCAATCGCCGAACTCGGGGTTGACCAAGTAAGCCCCAGTCCACCTGAGAGGGCGGAGCCGTTGCGACCTAGTTGCCAGCTAACGCTTGGACTGTCCGCGGGCCATCTTCTTCATTTTGCGCTTCCGCGAGCCGCGAGCATAGGAGCGCAGGGCCTTCGGGGCTGCCTTCTTGCGTGCCGCGCGCTTAATCCGCTTGCGTTCCAACTTGTCCGTAATGCTTTTGGTATTGGCCATGAATTCCGGGTTCCTTATTCGGATTACGCTTTTTCCAGGTTGGCGTATTTTTCAACCAGCTTCTTTAAGCCGAATCTGGAAAATTGTACAAGAATTTTAGCGTCGTCCCCATCGCCTTCGCGCTTGAAGACCGTTCCCTCGCCATATTTGGCATGACGTACCCGCTGTCCGGGGCGAAATCCGATCTCCCCGGTGGACTGGGGCGGCTCGATTGCGCTGCGGGAAAACCGCCTTCCCCGCGAGGCAAAGAACTCAGTGATGTTGGCGATCGAGTTGTACAGCGGCCCAGTGTATGGGCTGCGCTGTGTTTTACCGCGCGTGTACTGCGGGCGCTGGTCCTCGTCCTCGTACGAGTAGTGCTGGCTGCCCTGGTGCTCGCCATGGCGAAAGTAGGACGAACGGCGGGGCGAGCCCAGGTCTTGCAGCAGCTCGCGCGGAACCTCCTCCAGAAATCGCGAGACGACGCTGGGTTCGGGCATATCGGTTGCATATCGACGACGATAGCGCGCGCGGGTAAGGATGAGAGTGTCTTTCGCCCGGGTCATCCCGACGTAGCACAGCCGGCGCTCTTCCTCGATGTCCTGAGGCGCGAGCAGAGTGCGTGAATGAGGAAACAGCCTTTCTTCCAGGCCGACCATAAACACCAGCGGAAACTCCAGACCTTTGGCGGCATGCAGCGTCATCAAATTGATGCGCGAGTTCTCGTCATAATTGTCGGCTTCACTCACCAGCGCGGCGTGATCAAGGAATTCGCCGAGGGTCTCGCCACGGTCGTGCGAGTCCATGGCTGCGTTTACAAGTTCGTGCAGATTCTCGATGCGAGCCATCGCCTCAGGCGTGTCTTCCCGCTCCAGTTGTTTGATGTAGCCGGTGCGATCGAACAAGAACTTCAGCAGCTCGGCCGTAGTGGCCGGCTCGCCTGGAGTGCGAAAGGCCCCTG
>CAZDYZ010000255.1:0-5471 GCA_964509525.1 uncultured Acidobacteriaceae bacterium | reverse complement strand
CGAACCACGCCAAGACAGCTATCACTCAGCCCGGGACACGCCCTAGTTCTCTACCTGGCCCGGTTTGCGATCCTTCGTCGTGTTTCCACGAAGGAGCACTGAAGGTCTGTCCTTCAACGTTTCAGTCAGCTGTCTCACATTTTCGGTTGTGATTCGAATATTCACCAATATCTGGTCGATGTTGTCCGAGTTGTGATCCATCGTATTCTTAAGCTGCTCCATGAGCGATGAAGCCGTGAGCAGCGTCTGCTTCAGTTCGACGACTGCCGCACGGATGTCTTGGCGATTCTCAACCACAACAGAATCAATGTGCGACAAAGCATCGTTCGCGTGATTCATGGTCGTCTTGAGGTTATCAAGCAGGGGTACGATCTTGGCACTTGCCGTCTGCACATTGGTTAAGGTTGCCGAAATCTTCGGCCGGTCCTCAGCTAGCATTGCGTTCAGATTTCCCAGCCCCTCGCTGATGTTGGCGCGATTCCTGTCATTCAGGAGGTCGTTGACCCGGGCCACCGTAACTTGCAGTTCTGTCAGGCGTTGGTTCAGGTTTTGTAGTACCTGTTGGGCGACCGGTGCCAGGTTGCCAATTATGCCGCTGAGTTCCCCGATTCCGACCGTCTCTACGGACTTCACTTCGCTGCCCGGCGGAGCCAGTGGGGCCTCCTTTGTTCCGGTTCCCACTTCCACATAGTTCTCGTCGAGAGCTCCGAGACTGGTAATCTTCGCCACGCTGTCGGTCTTGACGGGAATGTCACGCCCCACACTAAAATCGACTTCGATGCGGGTCGAGTCCTGAGGATCCACGCGCACCATATCGACGCGGCCGGCTTTCATCCCTCCATAGCGCACGATGGCGCCAGGTAAGAGACCACCGGCCGACTTGAAATATGTATGGTGGGCAACCCCACTTACGCTGAATGTCCCGGCTACGGCCAAGACCGTCCCGATCAGCAAAGCTGCCGCGATCAATACAAAGAGTCCTACCCAAACCTGCTCGCCTCTGTTATTCATAGCATCCTCACTCTAAGGACCCTGCAACTTCAACTCTTCGTGACCTTATGCTCTCCCGTGAGCATTTGCAGATAGTCAAGTTCCTCGGTAACTTCCGGCTCGGGTACCCGGTCCAGGAACTGGCGCACCCGCGGATGAGTGCTGGCTCGCAACTCGTCCTTGGTTCCCAGCGCCACGATGTTGCCCCGGTCAATCAAAATCATGCGGTCAGCGATCAGAAAAGCGCTGGCCAATTCGTGCGTCACTACTACCATAGTTATGGAATAGGCCTTCTTTAGGTTCAGGATCAGTTCGTCGAGTCCCGCAGCAATGATCGGGTCCAGCCCGGCTGACGGCTCGTCAAAAAACAGGATCTCAGGGTCCATAGCCAGGGCACGTGCAACAGCGGCGCGCTTTTTCATTCCCCCACTGAGTTCCGAAGGCATGTAGTCTTCAAAATTACTTAGCCCGACCTGTCCGAGCTTGATCCGCACCATGATTTCGATGGTCGAGTCTTCGAGATCGGTATGCTCGCGCAAGGGCAAAGCGACATTCTCGCCTACAGTCATGGAGCCGAAGAGGGCTGAGCCTTGGAAGGACATACCGATCTTCTTGCGAATGGCATCTATTTCGCGCTCCGAAATCTGCGCGATGTTGACGCCCGTAATCCAAACCTCGCCTTCGGTCGGCTTCTCCAAACCGACCAAGGTCCGCAGTAGAGTGCTCTTTCCTGACCCCGAGCCGCCCAGGATGACCATGGTTTCTCCTCGCCGCACGTCAAAGCTGATACCATGCAGGATTTCGCGATCGCCGTAGCTCACGCGGAGATTGGCCACCGAAATGGCTGGGTTGGCGGCAACCGAGTCACTCATCTTCGGGCCCTTCCCCAAGGGGACGGTCTGCCCGCCGATCCCGGTCCGCAAGCACCTCGAGCTTCAAGGTCGACCTGTATTGTTGACATCATGCACAAACTCCCGGCTTAAGTCGGGTTGATAAGATAGAAGAGAGCTGTAAACACCAGATCGACAGCAATCACCAGTGCAATCGAGGTGACGACGGCCGCCGTCGTCGATCGTCCAACCTCCTCGGCTCCTGCTCCGGTTGAGAAGCCTTCCTTACATCCGACAGCTGTTATGACCGCGCCGAACAACACACTCTTGATAAGACCGGTGTACATGTCGCGTAAGACAATCGCTTCTCGAGTCGCATGAAAATACGAGCCGAACGTAAAATTGGCTCCTGCTACCCCAAAGACACTTCCTCCTACAATCCCCATGAAGTCAGCCCAGATTGTGAGGCAAGGCACCATCACCAGCATCGCCAGGAATTTGGGGGCGACCAGGAAGGCAACCGGATCAAACGCCATTGTCCTTAGGGCATCCACCTCCTCGGTCACCTTCTTGGTACCGATCTCGGCGGCGAAAGCCGATCCTGAACGCCCGATAACGACGATGGCTGTAAGCAGCGGACCAAGTTCCCGAAGAATGGAAATTGCCACGGCGCTGGCCACATACTGCATGGCTCCTAACCGTCGCAGCTGATATGCGCTCTGCAGCGCCATGATCAGGCCCACAAAGAAAGTAATGAGCGAAACGATGGGTATGGCTTCGACGCCCACGGCCATGGCTTGATGGACGGCGCGCTGGGGTCTTAGGCGCTGCCCCCGGAAAGGGCCCACGAAGGTGAAGTACGCCGACTGGCCCGCAAGAGTGGCCAAGCCACCCACATAGGCGAGGCTATTCAGCGTCCACACGCCGACCAGACCCGGAACGGCTGCGATTTTTTCCGACGTTTTCAACGCCAGCGACTCCCGTTTAAGAGAATTGCCTCAGCGGTAATCCGAAGGGCGGCCTCCAATGAGGTCCTGGTCTTCGAAAGCACGAGTTTCAAGCTTCCAGCGCCTGCTCCTCGGTCTCAAGTATTTCGAAAACTCCGGTTAGGCGCGTGAGTTGCAGCACCTGAAGAACGGCGGCAGTCAACCCATACAGAACGAGCTTTTTCTTGGATTGCCGCGCCGCCTTGAGGACCTCCAACAGAGAGGCAATCCCGGAGCTATCAATGTACTTCACCGCCATCAGGTTTACGGCCACGCGCTCTGTCTCTTGCAAGGAATCCAACAATGTCTTGCGCAAGGCCGGTGAACTGCCAAGATCAATCTGACCTTCCACATCCACGATCGTGGTCCCTTTTTCCACTCGCGTCGAAGACCTCATGTATCGTTCCATGTTCATCCTTCACTAGGCCCGGGTTAGGCACCCAGGGCCTTCTTTCACCTTCAACGAACGCTAACTGTCAGCGCCTCAGCCTGATCCGGGTCCCTCTCGCACACCCCTGCCTCACCGTTTACACCCATCGGCGCTTACCTTAGCAGTCGGCAAGCGCTTGATGAGCTTTAGTTGGTTCCCTCCCCGGACCCGTTCGTAACACACCTCATCCATAATCGCCTTGATCAAATGCGTACCCCGTCCGCTCAGTGAGACCTCATCCAAAGGCTGGCCGCATATCCGGGCGGGGTCGGGTGGTTCGCCCCAGTCGAGGAGTGTGAATTCCATTTGGTCGGCACCAGTCTGGCAGTTCAGCTCGATCTCCTGGTCATAACGATTCTTATAGGCGTGTCGGATAATGTTGGCCAAAGCCTCGTCAAGGGCCAGAGTGATTTCTCGGGACGACTCCTCCGGCAGGCCGTAAGCTAAGCCTAGCTCGCTTACCGCAGCGCGGACGACGCACAAGAAGCGAGGATGGCTTGGCATGACAAGTCTTAAATGAAAGCTCATCGGGTTCCGCTTAGCTGTTCCTCCAATCAACATTGCTTCGGCAAGGGTGATTCATCCAGCCATTGCCTCCGATGAGCCGGACCAGGAGGGACGAAACCAAATCCTCCACGCAATGTGAAATAACCAGTTACTCAGGTGGGCGTATTTACCCAGCCCGCCAGTGAAAGACTGAAGCTCAAAGAAGTTGGTCGAAGTCGTCTGTATCTTGCCGATCGGGGCGTCCGGGAAGAGGGCAATGGGAATGGTCAATCAGTTTTCCTTAGGTTTCGAAACCGGCCACGATTGTACACCGATTTCGCCTGCCGGCCATACGGTTCAGGTTCTGGATAAAGATCGAGTACACTCTGTGGCGCCTGCCCCTCCATTTACAGAATTGATGGACTCCAGGGACACCTATTCAAAACGGCGCAAGTAACGTCTGAGAGGGTTGCTCGGCTACGTGCGGGCGGATCCGACAGGAGGCTCCGGTGGCAGGATAACTGGTTCGCCCGGCCGGTGCAGTTGGCGAGTCACAAAGAATACTGCCGCGGTCCACGTGGGAAACATGTCCGCGCCAGGAAGGGCCTCGACTATTAGTGTCGGCAGGAAAGCCCAGTGCCAGCCCAGCAGACGGATCAGCATCACAGCTACAATCGCGTCGAGCACGACGTCGGCGGGCGAAAAAGCACCTTCTACGAATAGCGGAAATACCGCCAGTTGCAGCATGTCGGCTGCCAAAGCCACTACCCAAGCCAGCCGCTCCTCGCGGGTCTTCAGCGAACGGAAGAAGTCTTCAAGCATTACCACCATTTTATAAGCAGCTTAGGGTGAGTGCGAGTGGTGGTGTTCTGGTCACTTGTAGCGGATGCCCGCCACTTTGTTCTCCTGCGAGCATGGGCTTGGCCCTGTCAAGATCTAGCACAGGTTCAGAATAGGTTAAGCAGTATGAGGAACGTAGGATCCAATATCCAGGGAACCAGGCAAGCTAAACCAAAGATCACTCTGCAGGTCAACAAACCCTTTAATTCCAGGCCGAAATTGGAAAGATTTGACGGACCGTGTGTGCGCGGCATAAAACGGGCAGACCACCCGTACCTGTACGAAGGAGGAGGGCTCAATCCTACCTCCTCCCAGGGGAAAGCAATGTCCGAAGCTAGTGACGACGTTCACCGTTCACTAAAGCGCAGCTTCCGGGGCCAACTGCTGCGTCCGAACGATCACGACTATGAGGAGGCACGGCGCATCTGGAACGGGATGGCGGCAAAGAGGCCCGGCTTGATTGCCCTTTGTGCGGATGTGAGCGACATACAGGCCGCAATGCGAGCAGCTGTTTCGGCAGGCGTCCTCACTGCTGTGCGTTGCGGCGGACACAGCCTGGCTGGCCATGGCACGTGCGACGGTGGTCTGGTGATTGATCTTTCGCGAATGCGGCAGGTGAGGGTCAATCCGACATCCAAGCGCGCCTGCTTCGCAGGAGGTTGCCTTCTGGGAAATATCGATACAGCGACACACCAACACGGTTTGGCGTTTCCCGCCGGCGTTGTTTCGCACACTGGAGCTTCAGGCTTGACCTTGGGTGGAGGGTTCGGCTGGCTAACACGATATGCCGGGCTTTCCTGCGATAACGTGGAAGGATTGACGGTGGTTACAACGGATGGGTCCGTTGTTCTCGCCAATAGCAGGGAGAATGCGGATTTGTTCTGGGCTCTGCGGGGAGGGGGCGGAAAC
>CAZDYZ010000254.1:0-3612 GCA_964509525.1 uncultured Acidobacteriaceae bacterium | reverse complement strand
AAGTCCCGCCGTACGGAATCTATTACCTCGAGTTGCTGCGCCAGAACTTCATAGTCGGATTTTGGTCCAAAGGCCCCAACCGACTCGGTCAGGGACGCGAAGACGTCGTAGAGCGCATTTAGATTGCGATAAAGCTTGAACTCAGCGCTCAAGTCCTGAGGTGCAGAGCGCACGTTCTCGATCAATCCGGGCAACGCAGCAGTCAGGTTTCGACGCACAGAATCGACGTTGATTTGCGCCTGTTGCTTAGATTGCATGTCTGCCTTCCACTTCTCGATTCGCAGGTGGCCGAGAGAGTCGACAATCTGCGAGGCAGTTGTTTGTAGCTTATCCAGATCGGGTAGCACCGATGCTGTTGGAGTGCTGCCGACGCTTCCTGGAGTTGGGTTAGTTGCGGCGGTTGTGCCTGACGGAGCGGTGGGCGTCTGCGCAAACACCAAACCGGTGGCCAAGGCAAGATACAGTAGCGACAAACCGATTTTCATGTTCCGCTCCCGTCCAAAGGATCTCCCGAAAGTCACCGACGATGTGGAGCAATCGTTGCCAGCGGTTGATTGCTGATTTCCTGCTGGCAAGACAGGAGGTTTCTTTCGCCCTGCGATTGACCTGAGAGTGACTACGCCAATGAAAAGCAGAGCCTGGCTCAGGCTTGGTTCGAAGCGGCGCGCCATCTCGATTTTCGCGAGTCACCTTACTCTGGATGATTCTCCGCGAGGCGCTTTGATTGCCGCTGACAGAACCCGCTCTGCTCAGAATATAGCTGCTTGCTCAATCAGGCAATGTCGGCGGATCCAGGACCTGAGTCCCTAAACTCACTCCATTGGTTGTCATGCGGCGAACCTCGACGTAGTTCCGACTTCAACCCGCAGACACTAGTCGGTGGACTGTTTGGCTAATTGGCAAATGCCTTGTCTTTTATCCCCTAACTGGGTGTAGATAATCGCAAGACCCGTTCCTGTTGCCTTCTGCGCATTACAAGGACATCTTGAGAAAACCTACAGTGAGTGCGATGAGGAGATGACGAACCTCGCAATCGAGCCACAATTCGATTCGTTGCGGTCCGATCCTCGCTTTATCGACTTGGAACGGCGAATCGGAATTCCAAGCAGATAATTAGTGCTTGGAGATGCACCGAGCCTCATCTACACGATCGCATCGACAAGCGAGCAGCCCTCGCCTCCGCTCCTCCCTCATCCGCGTCGCGCGGCCTCGATAGTAGCAATATCGATCTTCTTCATCGACATCATGGCCTCAAAGGCGCGTTTTGCCTCAGCGCCACCAGCCGCAAGCGCATCGGTCAGCGCGCGTGGAGTGATCTGCCAGGAGAGGCCCCAGCGGTCCTTGCACCAACCGCACGCGCTTTCCTGGCCGCCATTGCCGATGATCGCATTCCAGTAGCGGTCCGTCTCTGCCTGATCGTCCGTTGCGATCTGGAAGGAGAACGCCTCGCTGTGCCTGAACGCCGGGCCACCGTTGAGAGCGAGGCAGGGAATGCCGAGGACGGTGAACTCCACCGTCAAGACATCGCCCGCCTTGCCGCTCGGGTAATCGGCAGGTGCGTTGTGGACCGTGGTCACTTCACTGTTCGGGAAGGTGGCGGCGTAGAACCGCGCGGCGTCAAGTGCGTCCTTGTCGAACCAGAGGCAGATCGTGTTTTTCGGTTTCATCTACGTGAGTCTCCTTGTGCTATCAGGGCGAGTTGCCCGCGGTCTCTGCATTGCGGCAAGGATCCCGCGTCTGTTCATCGTAAACATCCTATTCGCTTGTGCAAAGCTCGGCACTCACGCCGACGCAACCATCAGAAACATTGCCCGTGGCGCCCTACCTAACGGCGCAGTGTTTACGAAAACCATTTTGACGGTTTGTCGGCGGCCCGCCGAGTAAGAGCGGATGGCACGCCGTGCGCCCCAAAGAAAGGGTTGGGGGTTATACGGCCATCTCTAACAATGTCGGCGCCGTCAAGAATTTTTTTCCTTTTGATCCCCTTTCCTTCTTAATGGATACGGGGTTCAGAGCGGCCCGCAGCAGTCAAGGGCGCGCCTGGCGGCGCGGCGCAGCGAACCCTTGACGGCGAGGAGCGCTCTGAAACAATGCTACCGAAGGGAAAGGGGCCGCCTGGAACTACCCACTAGAAACCCGGAATACCCTCCTGTCTTTTTCTTTCTTTTTGCGTTCTGCCCTTCTCCAGAGAAAATATCGCACTAGGATCGTCTAGGAGCGGCGATCGCAACGTCGCTTGACCCGTAGCATCCCCCCTTGGACAACACTTCACCGAGCACTCCGAGAAGAGCGTCCGTTGGCTGTTGCCGAAGCTTGCCAAAATCCCATCCCAAGGCTCGGTCGTAATCTTTCGAGCGGCACTCAGTCCGACCCAACCATCTCTCCGATCAAAACGTCGACCATGATTACTACTTCGAACTCCCCCACTTTCGTGAGGGAGCGGGGCGCCCAATCAGATGCTCGGTGATCTACTTCACACCATGGCCGTTATACGAGCTGCCCCGCGTGCGAACCGAACTTTACAACTTGCTGATAGGTCCATTCCTTGCGCCACATCCAGAACAGACGGACGCCGAGTTTGCGCGCCATGGCCACTTTCGCGATGCGTGGTTCCCGACGAAGCGCTAGGTGCAGGTATCGTCGTCGCCAGGCTGGGTCCAGACGCACAGCCGCCTGAGCTGCTTCTACTAGCAAGAATCGCAGCAAGGAACTGCCTTGCTTGCTGATATGTCCCAGTCGTTGCTTGCCTCCACTGGAGTCCTCGCTCGGGATCATCCCCATGTAGCTGCCGATCTGCTTGCCACAGGCAAACCGCAGCGGAGTCCCGATGATCAGCACGTAGGCCAGAGCCGTTAGCGGGCCCACACCAGGATGCGTCATCAGCCGTTGCACCTCGGGCCGCTGGTTCGCTTCTTGCTCCACGGCTACGGTTAACTCCGTGATGGTGGGATTCATCCGGTCGAGTAACTCCAACAATTCTTTCCGGCGGCGGCTGGCCCATGGAGCCAACGGCAGTTTCTCGAAATCGGCTCGTCCCTGTCCGCTCCACAGCTTGCTTTTCCAGCGCTTGCCCTCGTTCATCGCCAGGGCCTGCAGCTGGTTCATGATTCGCGTCCGCATCTGCACCAGCCGATGGCGATGCCAAAGTAGTTGCCGTAGATCGCGGTTCTCCGGATCCGGCACCCAGATCCGTGGGAAGCGATCTTCCAGCATCAATTTCAGCAGGAGCCTAGCGTCCTCGCGGTCGGTTTTTTTCTTCCGTACCCGCGTGGCCTTGATCTGTGCTGGGTCTCCAATCCATAATTCGAACCCCAGTTCCGCCAACAACCGCTCGAACCATCGTGCATGCCCAGTGGCTTCCATCCCCACGCGCACGTTGGCCGCTTTCAGTTTCACATCGCGGTAAAATTTCTCCGCTTCTCCTTCGCTGTGGTTCAGTTGGCGTTCTTCGTACTCACCGGTGCCTTGGTCTGCAAACGCGATTTGCTGAAAGCTCGGGTGATAATCCACTCCTATAATGATCATATTCGGCTCCTTCCTCCCGAGCCTTGGTTTGGTTTGGCACCACCAAGTGTACTCAGGTCGAGGGAGCCGACATTGTTATGAAATCAG
>CAZDYZ010000253.1:0-2427 GCA_964509525.1 uncultured Acidobacteriaceae bacterium | reverse complement strand
GTCACAGCCAGCGCAGGCACAAAGCCGCCACCGGGAACACCCCCCCAGTGACATCTACCCGCTGTGTACCACAAAGTCGAAGCTCATGAGACCTCGCCTATTCCTTGTGCCTTCGGTGAAGCCCGGTTACGACCACCGAGTTCCGCGTCAACAACGACTCAGTGAAGAAGGACCCCATCAACTCTGCCTGACGGCAATCTCCAGGGCCGCTGGGAGCTCTTCCCTGCTTTTCGTTGTGGTACGTGATCCGATCAAGCTGTAACGGAAATTCTGCGGAGAAATATCGGCTGGCATCCCGATGGGTGGCGGCCTTACTTGCCGTGACGCCGTTCACGTCGGGATGCAACAGGCGTCACCGACAGATCATCGTGACAGGCGTTGAATTGGTATGGCCATTCCTGGAGAGGAACCTGAAGCCTCGAACAGGACGCGGAGATCGTGGCGGCCAGAGGGTCCTGTGCCCATGACAGGGCATGCCACGGAAGAGAGGCCATCGCTGTGTAAAGGCCAGGAGGGAGCGATGTCGAAGAGTTCAAGGCTGAGTTTATTTTGGGCACCAAGGATACTCACCATTGCCTTTGCCTTGTTCGTATCGGCATTTGCCCTGGACGTGATTGGGGAAGGCTATACTGGCTGGGAGCTTCTGTTGGCGCTGCTGATTCATCTCATACCGACCGCCATCCTTGCGGTGGTGCTGACGCTTGCGTGGCGCTGGGAATGGGTTGGGGCAGTTCTGTTTGCCGGCCTGGGAACGGTTTACTTGCTGTTGAACCCTCGACATATCAATTGGATTTTCACAATATCCGGACCTCTGTTCCTCATCGCCGCCCTTTTCCTTATCAACTGGCTGAAACGCGCCGAGCTTCATCCCGGAGCTCAATCACGCTGAGCCATAAAATGCGGAAGCGCGTTGTTTGGTTATTTGAAGAAAGATAACCTACAATCCATCCTTGTCGTACGAACGACGGGCGGGAGCTTTGGTCTCAAGTAAAAGCTGAACGCAAGTCATGGAAGGAGTTCCATGCTCAAGACGCTCGATGTTCTGATTGGCGCTACAACCGTTCTGCTGCTGTTTAGCATGGCGGTTACGGTCATTACGCAGGCTGTTTCCAGCTTCCTCGGGCGGAGAGGCAAACACCTCATGTCTGGGCTCGCCGACCTCATCCAGCAGCTGGGTATCCCGCAACGTGATGTTTCGGAAACCATCGCCAAAGCCGTCCTGACTCATCCGCTGATCGCGGACGGTAAAGGCAATCTGGGGACGGTCATCCATCGGGAGGAGTTCACAAAACTCCTGATGGATTTAGCCAGTGGGAAAGGAGTCATAACGCTGGACGGCGACACGCAAGCCAAGCTGCAGGACATGCTGAGGCAAAGCGGCATTTCCAACCCCGAGCAAACACTGAAGAACGTGCTGGCGATGTCTCTCCAACTGGAGGCTGCACACCCGGAACTGGCGACTGATGTCCGCCAGGCCCAGGCTCTCATGCACGAGGCGGCGAGCGATTACGTTGCCCGGGTGAACGCGTGGTTTGATCAGACTATCGACCGCGTCAGCGAGCAATTCACAAAGTACACGCATTGGGTCACGCTGGCGGCCGCCCTGGTCGTGGTGCTTGCGGTGCAAGTTGACATTATCGCGGTGATCGACAGGCTGTCGATCGATGACCAGTTCCGCAATACCGTTGTCGCTTCCGCCGCGAAAGACTTCTCCGCCGAGACAATACCCAAGCCGGACACAAGCTCTCCCCCTACTCCTGGCAAAAGTGGTGCCATTCCGCAGGCTGCCCCAGGCCCCTACTACGATCTTCTGAGTGGAGTCGGACTCATCACCCTGCCAACCAACAGCAACTGGCTGCGACAGTTGCAGGATCCACGAAAGTATCCCGGCATGGTGTTATCGGTCCTGCTGATCAGCCTGGGAGCGCCCTTCTGGTACGGCGTCCTGAAAGATCTGCTGGGCTTGCGATCCCAGATTTCGAAAAAGGATGACATGCAGCGGTTGGTTCGGCAGACGACGCAGGCGACACAAGAGGCGATTGGGGTAGCAGTTGGCGCTGTTGAGGAGACCCCAGCACCACCTGCATCGCCCAAGGGCTAACCTGGTACCTGGCTGACTTCGTTCGGTATGTAGCGCAGCGGTAGTGCGCTCGGTTTGTCCTGGACTCCTGGCGGTGTCAAGGATGGTCTCGACACTGGTTACGAAACAAATACAGCGGTCCCAGGATCTCGTACGGGAGCGCGAGTAAGCAGAACGACTTGGGATATATTCCAACGCGCAGGAAAGTTATCTGCAACTCCCTGGCGTATCACCTGAGTATGGGGCGGTAGACATTTGCTCAGAACCGGAGGGAAAGACAGCTCAAGCCGCCGTCCATTTTGCGAAATTCTGACATGTCGAGCAGGAGAGGGTGGTAGCCCAGGCCT
>CAZDYZ010000252.1:0-3397 GCA_964509525.1 uncultured Acidobacteriaceae bacterium | reverse complement strand
CCCGACTGGCTGAGCGAAGTGGAAGACGCGATGCGGTAGGCTGACGGCTTCCGCATAGGCTTCATTGAGGCCGGATATAGCCCTGACCAGAGGCGCGAGTGGACTCCTGCCCTTGGGTTGGTTGCCATCACCCTCTAGGTTCGGCCCATTCCCATCATTACCCGCCAAGGCTTCCGTCATGCCGCTGGAAATTCATTGGCCCACGCTGGTAAGCTTGCGCGCCAGCGACAAAGCGCCTTCCACGGGGCGGGCAGTAGAGAGAAATACACGCACTCCCTGAAGCGACCCTTTCAATTCTCCCCCGAAGGAATCCCGCACTTCGGCCGAGTTCTCGAACACACCACCCGCTAACCCCAAATCGACGTGCTCACCAGCCTTCCACAACCTGCGATATACCAGTTTGGCTAAACCAGCCAATTCCAAGCCGGCTCGTCTGAGGATATCGTGGCTGTAAGGATCGCCCGCCTCGGCAGCGGCCAGCACAGCTGGGAACAAACCGGCAAAGTCTGGCGGCGGAGACGTATTAGCACGGCAGATAAGGTCGTCATAGGAGCGAATGCCCCAATACTTCAGAATGGCGGCCCTAAGTTTCGTGTCGCCACCGGAATCAGCAGCGCGGGTGACGGCAGCCACGGCCTGCACTCCAATCCAGTATCCCGAGCCTTCATCAGAGACGGCGTAGCCCCAGCCGCCGGCGCGGGCTGTGCGACCGGATGCGTGCTGCCCGTAAGCAATGGAGCCGGTTCCCGAAACCACGGCGATCCCGGCCCCGCCGCCCAAAGCGGCCTCGTGCGCGATGACCATGTCACCAAGGACTTGGATTTGCGCAGGCGTCAACTTCGCCAGAATGTCCCTTACCTGCTTTCGAATGTCCTCCCGCACTGCTCCGGCTACACCCGCACAGATGGCGATGATCTGGCTGGGCTTGATCGTGGCTCTCCGGCACACTTCGCGCACTCCGTGTTGCAACGCTGCACGGGACGCGCTGTCACCAAAACGGACCGGATTGCTGCCACCGACCGTCACCGACCCGAGCACGCTCTTCTCATCACCAAGCACACAAGTGGTCTTGCTACCTCCACCGTCGATACCCAGAAAATAAGCCACGGGTGGCATTATCGCAGAGGAGGCAGGGAGCTAGAGACGCAATTGGAGAAGTGGTTTCTATCCGCGATAATACTCGAACCACAATGGGACTGAACCGGTTCGATCTTGCCCTGATCACCGTCTATCTGCTGGGCATCACGCTCTTCGGACTCCGTTTTCGCAAGAAACAACAGTCGCTACACGATTATTTCCTGGCCGGTCGAATCATCCCGTGGTGGGCAATCGCGCTCTCCATCGTCGCAGCCGAAACCAGCACCCTCACCATCATCAGCGTGCCTGGACTTGCGTACGACACCAACTTCGCCTTCCTGCAATTGGTGATCGGCTATCTCGTGGGCCGGCTCATCATCAGCTTCCTACTCCTACCGCACTATTTTCAAGGTAACCTCTACACTGCGTACCAGTTCATCGAATGCCGCTTTGGCAACCGGTTGCGCACTCTGACGGCTGGCTTATTTCTCGTCACCCGCGCCGCTGCGGAGGGAGTACGGGTTTTCGCCGTCGCCATCGTAGTGGGAATTGCACTCGGGCCACTACTCGGCGATATTGGTGAATTCCAACGCGATCTGATCTCCATCGGCATCGTCACCCTGGCTACCCTGCTATATACGTTCGAAGGGGGTATGGCCGCTGTCGTTTGGACGGATGTCGTACAAATGTTCATTTACGTCGCCGGGACCCTGATCGGCGTCTTAACGATCCTGCGTCTGGTGCCAGGCGGATGGGGCACCATACGAGCAACTGCAGAGAGCGCTGACAAGTTCCGAATCTTCTATTTCACGCCGGATTTTTATCGCACCTACACTTTATGGTCGGGCGTTATTGGCGGAGCGTTTCTGACCACTGCAAGCCACGGCACCGATCAACTGATCGTTCAGCGGTTGCTTGCTGCGAAAAGTCCAGCACAGTCGAAGCTGGCGCTCCTGAGCAGCGGTGTCGCCGTGTTATTTCAGTTCACACTTTTCCTGATGATTGGTGTGATGCTGTGGGTCTTCTATCGCATTTCGCCACCAGCGTTTCCGTTCAACACGACCGACCGCATCTTCCCCACGTTCATCGTGAGCTATATGCCGCATGGTATTTCTGGCGTCCTGATGGCAGCGATCCTGGCTGCAGCCATGTCGAACTTAAGCGCTGCACTGAACTCACTCTCGTCTACCACTATCATCGACTTCTATCTGCAGCGAAGGCCTGTAACGCCAGAGCGTCAGCGGATCCGTCTCTCACGCCTCGCGACGGTTGTGTGGGGCGTGGTGCTGTTCGCTTTGGCAATCGTCTCGCGTCGCGGGGGGAAAGTCGTAGAGATCGGGCTCAGTATCACATCGGTTGCTTATGGCGCTCTGCTGGGAGTGTTTCTGCTCGGAGCGCTTACCCGAAGCGCCAACGAACGAGGCAGCATGATCGGTATGGCCGTTGGATTTTCCGCGAATGTATACATCTGGAAAGGCAGCGTGATGTTGGGCTGGCTCCAACAGGCAACCGGGATGCACTTTGCGATGCTGGCATTATGGCGCCCAATTCCCTTCACCTGGTATGTGCTGATTGGAAGCGTCGTTACGTTTGTTGTCGGCTATAGTTCCAGTCAGCTCCTTCCGAGCCAGGGGAAAGGGAACAAGTAGTGCGGGGCCTTCCGCCGCAAAAGCCGCCGTTTTGGACACGCTTCGGCCTCTGAGGTACATCTTGTCCACTAGAAAGCATCAGTCCGGTTGAAAACGAACTTGACTCAGGACAAGAAGCTGAGTCGCAACCTAACGTGCATTTGGCTGTGGAGCAAGAGTGGGTGACAGCAATTCAAGGCGCCAGAGAAGCCGCGGCATTGCAATGAACTGTGCAGCGCCGCGATGGATTATGACATGCCTTAAGGCCCTGTATACTTCGTTCTGTCATCGCGGACCTCAAGGTCCACCCTGCCGAAACCGATGGTAAGAAAACTCTTCCCTCCTACGGACAACGCCACTTGCCCTCCCACGCTTTCCCGCGATCTGGGGGTGAGCCATGCCAGTGCGATTGTTGTCGGCACCATTATCGGTAGCGGCATCTTCCTGGTCCCGGCTGAGATGATGCAGGCCGTAGGTTCGGCCTGGCTGGTCTATCTCGCCTGGATCATCGGCGGTATGCTCTCCTTGGCGGGCGCAATCACCTATGCGGAGCTTGGCGCCATGAAGCCACAGGCCGGGGGGGAGTACGTGTACATTCGCGACGCGTATGGACCGCTACCGGGATTTCTGTACGCGTGGACTTGGTTCGCCATTGCCAAGCCGGCTTCGATCGCAACCCTCACCACCGGATT
>CAZDYZ010000251.1:0-2169 GCA_964509525.1 uncultured Acidobacteriaceae bacterium | reverse complement strand
ACCAGCCGGACTAAGTTTTCACCGCTATTGATAACGTCGAGTTTGGATTTCTCGATATACGCTATCGCGCCCGCTCCTTTCAGTTTGTCAGCATTACTCTGGGGGAGACTGCTAACCACGATCACTGGAATGCGGGTTGTCGTCGGGTCTTGCCGGAGAGCTTGCAGCACGTGTTCCCCTCCCAACTTGGGCAACAGCATGTCCAGAAGGATGAGGTCGGGATGACTCTCCCAAACCTGCCGTAGAGCCTCTTCTCCGTCGCCCGCCTCCACGACACTAAACCCAGCTTCGGACAGGATGTGCCTGCTTGTCATCCTCATGTATCTGCTGTCCTCGACCACAAGAAGCTTTGCCGTCATGGGTTACCTCCGAATCGTTGGCTTTCCTGCCGCTCGCGAGAATGGCCGAAGGGGGTTGCACGCCAACGGGTCTCAGTATGAATTGTCGCACCACATCGACTCAACAATTTCGTCAACCTGACCTTGAGGGATGGATGGCGACGGTACCATCGCGTCAAAATATTCCGCGATTGCTTGCTCAGCCTCGTTGTCGGTCACGCATGTTGCAAATCTTTCTTTCGCGGTTGTTTTTACAAGTTGGACGGCATCTGCGTTTATTTTAGCCATGGCGAAAATTCTCTCCTGCTAGAAGTACGCTCTTCTCAAGACTCTAAGGCCAACTTTCGC
Organism: uncultured Acidobacteriaceae bacterium; assembly: GCA_964509525.1. Taxonomy (GTDB): domain Bacteria; phylum Acidobacteriota; class Terriglobia; order Terriglobales; family Acidobacteriaceae; genus Bog-257. Next base: position 1,483 of record CAZDYZ010000251.1, on the reverse strand, counting down.
TGCAAGCGCTTCCTTTTGCTCATCTGGAGTTAATCATCCGATTCAGAGAGATGGACCCGTCGCTTCCTCTGGCCTTGGTTTAATGTACTACGCATACAAGGTCGGGGTCGGTTCCTGTGCGGTACAGATGGCCAGCGGGCAGTCCACCGGCTTTAGCGGCCTCGTTGTTGGCGTAAACCGGCATCGCTGGATACATGCTAATTCCCGAAGGACCAACAGAGATTCCAGTCCCCGAACCAGTTCCGCCGGCTTGCAGACTAACAGTTCCTTTACTAACGGTTACCCCATTACCTTCATCATCTTCAAAAGTCGCACCGCCGCCGATTCCATCGAAGATAGCAATGTTCGCGCCTCCGGGGAGTTCCAATGCGAATATACTGCCATAAGAAGAGTTGGAATTCCCCATTTGCATCGAACTCCCGTTTGCGTCGAGGATCTCAAAGCCACCCGTCACGGAAAACGCGCCAGACCTAAAGTTCTCATCCCCGACAACTGGACCGGTCATGGTTCCACCTGCGGTTTGGAGATATTCACTAGCACCCACATTGTTAGAGCATTTGTTATTACAGTTCTGCTGTGCTAAACCTAGGCCACACAGCGAGAACATCATCACCAATACACACGTCAATTTCGATTTCATTTTGCGTCTCCTTTTGATTTTGTTACTCGTACGTAAATACCGATTTTCCAGTCCGCTCCACCTCTGGGGCCTACATGGCTGCCCTCAACGGCTGGTTAGATCACATCACCGAAGATCAGGTTACGAAGTGACACTGCTAACACGAAGAGTGCAGGTAGCTCAAAGTACAGTACGAACGCGATGGTCAACATAATGTCTCCTAGATACTGCACAAGTTACTGAAGCACCTTGGCGACCAAACGAAAAAAAGCCGAGGATCTCCTGGCAAGTTATTGATGTTGCTTCAGTTAAGGACAGTTTTTTCGAGGTTGGCGAACAAGCGGTGTTGCGTTCTGCCATTCCGGGTTCTGGACAGTTTTCCAAAACGTGGACACTCGCGCATGATGATTCTGCATGTGACACAGATAGGGGAACTGACTAATGTTGTACCACCGCACCGGGCGAGACTGGAGAAATGGTGCAGATCGGCTTGTTCGGTTTTCGTAACAGGAATGCGATGCCATTGACAACGGGTGGAATCCGCAAACTAATTCAAATAAATGAGGGAAGTCCGTTTAGTGGACACGGCAAAGTACTAAAGGCAGTTCAGCAGGTTGCGTAAAGTATATAACCTCCGAAATTTATCAACCCAAGCTGACTCTGGTGTGAGCGCAAGCACTTCAGAGACCCGTATCGCCCCCACCGTCGCTCCCGTGCTCCAACTTCAGAAAACTCGTCACCAATTCGTCACCAAAACTAGGTTTTTTCGGCGGTTTCCGGCGGCTGGTAAAAGCGGAAAAGCAAGACAAGCAAAGGGTTCTAGATGTTGTACCTCAAAATTGACACGGTAGAGGTCAGGGGTTC
>CAZDYZ010000250.1:0-2367 GCA_964509525.1 uncultured Acidobacteriaceae bacterium | reverse complement strand
CAGGACCACCGCCTGCTTCTGATCCGCGGGCGGAAGTTCCGCGTAGACGCGATTCACGATGGCGGTCAGTTCTGTCCAGCCATGCATGCTCGCGAAGTCACCTGGCAAATCTGCAGCAACCCGATGTTCGGTTTCGATGTTCTGTCTCGAAATGTGCAAAAACGACAGCAGTTCGCTGTGGTAAGTCGCCACCCAGGCTTCCGGGAGAACTGGCACCACGAGGGGAAAGAACACAAGGCCAAGCAGGACTGTGGCTGCTGCGATTGCCGTTCGTACGCGGCGAAGTTCGCTGGTCCAACCCTCGATTTGCACACATCCGGCTGCGATGAGGTACGGATATGCGTTGCAGCACGTCTTCCATGCCCACATCTCCGGTGCGAGTGTTGCGGGTGCAGAGTACTTTCGATGCCACTGAAATCGTCTACCCAACTGGCGGCGCAGCCGCATCTGCTTCCCGAATCAAGGCGCAAGACGCGATCTGCTCGCGATCACCGCGTCTAAGTCCTCGCGCACCCGTTTGGGCTCGTCTTCGAGCGGCATATTGTTCATATCCTGCACGCCATCCAGAGCGCCTGGCCGATCAGGTTCCAGGTTCCTGAACAGCGCGTCGAAATCGTCCTGCGCCGGGCCTTTCGTTGAGACGAGCTCGAATGTTTTGCGCACGGCCTGATCTGAGGTAAGGCTTCGAACGAGGACTTCGGCGAGTTGCCGCCGCTCTATCGCTCCATCCGTTGGCGTTCCGGAATGTCGTTTGTCGCCCTGTAGCAGAACAAGCCTATGCTCGTCCGGGCCGTTGTAGTCGAACCAGCCGGGTCGAACGATTGTGTACGGCAGCCCACTCGCCCGAATCAATCTTTCAGAACGGCGCTTCCAGTCGTGCGCTTCGGTGGACCGGTTGTAGGAGCTATTTCTGTTTGTGACTCCAATCGAGGTCATCAGTGCGATGCGAGCTGTCCGCGATCCAAGCGCGGCGAGGATGTTGCGCACGCCGCCGTAATCGACAGCCTCGGACGCCGCCTTGCCTCCACCATCCGAACCGTGTGTGAAGACAATGGCATCAACACCAGCCACGGCCGCAGAAAGGGTTTCAGGACGAGTAAGATCGCCAACCACTGACTCGGCTGCGCGAGCAAGCTGACGAGCTTTCGACGCGCTGCGAACGAGTGCACGGACAGCATGGCCCTGCTTAATTGCTTCCTCAACGGCAAGCTGACCGATGCTACCGGTCGCACCAACCACCAGCACTCTCATACTGCGGCTAGCCATAGCGTTTCCTTTCCTGTTGAGGAATCATTGCTCGGGCGCAACTTCGTTGAGCGCACCGAGCGCGTTCAACGTCCTGGGATAGCCGACCCATGGTAGCAATTGGGTAATGACATCGAGCAGCACATCTCTTCTATTGCCTACGTTGATATTGCCGCGAATGTGCCCTTTGACCTGGGATTCCGCACCGCCGAGTGCGATCAGGATAGAGAGCGTGACTAGTTCTCGGAATTTGGCATCGAGGCCGGTGCGGGTGTAGTAATCGCCAAAACAATTCGCCGATAGAAAATGTTGAATGTGCAGTTGGTCCTTGGGTGAGCGTTCGTACAGTTCATCGATCATCTTGCCAAAGACACTCTTCTGAACTGCCAAGCCCTTTTCATAGCGTGTCTCAGGGTCCGTGGTCGATTGACCTTCGACAGGCAATTGAATATCCCTGCTGGTCAGCACGTCATTGGTGACATGAATGAAGTCGAATGCTCTGGCCATGCCGACATATGGAACTGACTGATACACAATCTCCTTCAACTGCACTGGAGTCACGCCGACATTGAGCGCTGCGCCGGCCATTACCTTGAACTCGGCGACACCGTTCGCGCCGATAATCGCGGCTAGGATGAGCATGACGCGAGTTTTCGTATCCAGCTTGCTCTCGGCAATGACCTCATCGAACGCGAAGTTGTCGAACACCTCGATCAGTTCAGGGTCGGTCGCCTTCAGCGTCGATTTGTGGTTTGGGAAGAGCTCTTCATGATGCTTCTGTGCGCGATCGTTAGGCGGCATCGCGCACCCCTTGTTTTGTCTTTGCAGCAGGCCGCAACAGCGCCTTAATCGCGCGCCGTTCATCCATGACGCGGTAGCCTTCTGCTAACTGATCCAGAGGCAGAATCAAATCGAAAACTTTGCCGGGGTTGATCTTCCCGTTCAAAACCAGCTCGATCAGATGAGGTAAGTAGCGGCGCACCGGAGCAGGGCCGCCATGGAGACGGACCAGGGTGAAAAACAGTTGCTTTGCGTCAAGCTGGACGCCATGCGGCACGCCGACGTAGCCGATCGAACCACCCGGACGCGTCGACCGGACCGCCTGCATCATGGATTCCTGGG
>CAZDYZ010000249.1:0-2685 GCA_964509525.1 uncultured Acidobacteriaceae bacterium | reverse complement strand
ATCTTCGTCCCATTTGAACGGCTTGCCCTTGTAACCAAGATCGCGCGCCAGAGTGATAATCGAATCGCGTGTGATTCCCATCAGAACGTGATCACGTTCGTCGTTGGTGAGCACGGCACCGTTCCGCACCAGAAAGATGTTTTCGCCCGATCCCTCTGCGATGATCCCGTCCTCGTCAACCAGTAGAGCTTCATCAAAACCCCGTTTCACCGCATCCTGAATCGCCAGCATCGAGTTCAGATACTGGCCGCAGGCCTTCGCCGTCGCCGGCATTGCGAGCGAACTGAACTTCTTCCACCGCGAGACGGTAACGTGGATGCCCTGCTCCAAGGCATCGTTGCCCAGATAGGTACCCCAGGGCCATGCCAGGATCGCTACCTCCACCGGGCATTTCTGGGGATGAAGTCCCAGGCTGGAGCTGCCGTAGGTTGCGATCGGGCGAACGTAGCATGCGGAGAATGCGTTCGCGGCTATGACGTCGAGAACGGCATCGGTCAGTTGCTCGCGCGAATAAGGAATTGCCAGGCCGTAGGTCTGTGCCGACCCAAACATGCGATCGAGGTGCGCATCAAGCCGAAAAACTGCTGGACCGTTCCTTGTGTTGTAGCACCGAATGCCTTCGAAAACACCTGTTCCGTAATGCAGTCCATGGGCAGACACGTGGACCGTCGCCCTCTCCCATGGCACCAGCTCTCCGTTTTTCCAAACCCATTTGCAATCGAATAACGGCATGTGATCTCTCTTGACCGCCCTTGTTCCACTGAAGGTCACGCCCACTCCCGTGGGTCTATGCGTGGGTCGCTACCGCCGGCGCGTTGGCCGTCGACGGTTCCTCCACCTCCTTCGGCGACTCAAGGTCGGCGATTTGCACAGGATTTAGGAACGGCATCATTTCACGAAGCCTTGCGCCCACAGTTTCAATCGGATGATTACGCTCTTGCTGACGGGCGGCAAGGAAGTTGGTTCGACCCCTGCGGTTCTCTTCGATCCAGTTACGGGCGAACTCTCCATTGCGAATCTCATCCAGTATCTGTTTCATCTGTTTACGGGTTTCGCCGGTGATGAGCCGCTTCCCGGCGGTGTAGTCTCCGTGTTCTGCGGTGTCGCTCACCGAATACCGCATGTAGTTCAAGCCCCCGCGATACATGAGGTCGACGATGAGCTTGAGTTCATGCAGGCATTCGAAGTAGGCGACCTCTGGCTGATATCCTGCGTCCACCAGCGTCTCAAAGCCCGCTTTAATCAGGCTGCTGACGCCACCGCACAGCACAGCCTGTTCGCCAAACAGATCAGTTTCGGTCTCTTCTGTGAATGTCGTCTTCAACACCCCGGCCCGTGTTGCACCAATGGCCTTGGCATATGACAAGGCATAGGGCCACGCGAGACCGGAAGCATCCTGCTCGACCGCAAGCAAGGCCGGTGTTCCTGCGCCCTCCTGGAACACCTCGCGGACGCGATGACCCGGCGCTTTGGGCGCGACCATGCTCACATCAACCGACGGTGGACACTGGATCGTTTTGTAGCGGATGTTGAAGCCGTGTGCGAACATCAGAGTCTTGCCCGCCTTCAGGTTCGGCTTCAGATCACGATCGAAGATGCTTGCCTGGGCGGTATCGGGAGCAAGCACCATGATGGTGTCCGCCCAAGCGGCCGCGTCGTACACAGAGTTCACTGTGAGTCCTTCGGCTTCGGCGCGCTGCCGGGAAGCGCTGCCTTCGTGCAAACCGACGCGCACCGTGACCCCGCTATCCCGCAGGTTCAAGGCGTGCGCATGGCCCTGTGATCCGTAGCCAATAATGGCAACCTTGGTCGCCTGCACTAGAGAGAGGTCCGCTGCGTCGTCATAGAAGATCTGTGCCATAACGTTTCCTTTCCTGCGTGGAGATTGAACTTGCGTTAGGGTTGAATGCGGCCGGGTTGGTGACCAACTCCCACTCTGGTGCCGGCTTCGGTTGGCTCGGTGAATGGCGCCGGATCACGACCGGCCCGGTAGACACAGCCTCCAGGACGCCGTAGGGTTGCAGGATCTGCAGCAGCCCTTCGAGTTCTTCCGGTGTGCCCGTGATCTCCACCAGCACCCATTCGGGAGTGAGTTCCAGTATGCGGCCACGGAAGATTTCCACCAATTGCAGAATCTCTGGTCGCACCTGTGGTGGACAAGCGATCTTCATCATGCCAAATGCGCGGAATGTTCCTTCCTCGTGCGCAACCATATCGACGCGGAAGATGTCGATCAGCTTTGCGAGCTGGCCTTTGATACGGTCAGCAGCACGGCGCTCCAGGTCAGCAGACACCACGATCCGCACAATCGAGGGGTGTTCTGTCTTTGCCGTTGAAAGCGAATGCAGATTAGCGCCATGTCTCCGGAAGACCAGCGAAATGCGGGTCACCACTCCAGTGTGATTTGCGACATCCAGCAGATACGTCATGTTCATAGGTCAGTCTTCCTTCGCGGTCTCGACGATGGCGCTGGGGCGCCGGATCATTTCGTGCAGTGCCGCACCCGCCGGCACCATGGGGTATACAGAATCTTCCTGCTCAACTCGGAAATCGATCAGGGTTGGACCATGGTGCTCACGCGCGCTACGTACGGTTGGAATCACGTCGCGACGGTGGCTCACTGCGGCAGTCCAGATTCCGTAGGCGGCGGCGATTTTGGTGAAGTCCGGATTCACCAGCGGCGTT
>CAZDYZ010000248.1:0-3101 GCA_964509525.1 uncultured Acidobacteriaceae bacterium | reverse complement strand
CCCACAGAAATCGAGCATCTCCTGGGTTTCGCGGATGCCGCCAATGTTCGAGCCGGAAAAGCTGCGATTGCGCATAATCAGGGCGAAGGCGACCACACCGAGAGGCTTCGCAGGCGCGCCGACGATCGTGAGATTGCCGTCGCGGGCGAGCAAGTTGATATAGGCATTGATGTCGTGATCGGCCGAAACCGCGTCGAGAACGAAATCGAAGCTACCGGCATGCTTTTGCATTTCGTTGGCATCACGCGAAACTACCACTTCGTGCGCACCCAATCGAAGTGCATCGTCTTTTTTGTTGGGAGAAGTCGTAAAAACAACCACGTGGGCGCCGAACGCTCGAGCGAACTTTACTCCCATGTGGCCCAATCCACCGAGGCCTACCACACCAACCTTTTTGTCCTTGTCAACTTTCCAACGGCGCATAGGGGAATACGTCGTAATTCCGGCGCAGAGCAGAGGCGCAGCCGCCGCTAGGTTCAAATTCGAGGGGACCCGCAGCACGAATCTCTGGTCCACAACGATGCTCTCGGAGTAGCCGCCATACGTTACTCCTCCCAAGTACTTGTCCGGCATACCGAACGTGAGGGTAAGGTTCGGGCAGAAGTTTTCAAATCCCGCTCTGCACTCCGGACAAGTACCATCCGAATCCACGAGGCAGCCAACCGCGCCGAGGTCGCCAGGCTTGAACCTGGTCACCGCTGAGCCGACTTTCGTGACGCGCCCAACGATCTCATGACCCGGCACGATCGGATAGGTCGTTGACATGAACTCGCTCCACTCGTTCCGGGCCGCATGTAAATCGGAGTGGCAAATTCCGCAGAAGAGAATCTCGATCTGTACGTCCTGTTCTGTGGGATCGCGCCGCGAGACGGTGGTTCGGGTAAGAGGGGATGTTGCGCTTGCAGCGGAATAAGCTGTTGCTTTGTACATGGTGCTACTCTAGATCACCGGCCAGTTCCTTGCCATGCAGAACACGCCATAGTGCATGCAGAACGCGCCAACCTAAGAAACGGATTATGTTCCAGAGCGCTGCAAGCAATCCGTGGGATCGCCACCCAATGGCGAAGGCATTCCGGGGAGCTATGCGATTGAGGACGACAAAGGAAGGTCAACGGCGAGGTAGCCGCTTATCCCGAGCCTCCGCGTGTCCGACGCGCAAAAGGAGAATGGCTCCTCTGGAAGGGAGGAGCCATCCCTTTACAAATCCAGCCTCTGGCGACTCACTCCGGCTACTCGTTCGTCGGCATCGGTGCTGAATCCGTCCCGCTGACCGCATACAGGACCAACTCCACGCGGCTGGATATATTCAGCTTGTCGCAAGGTGTGTTCGCGGTTCTCAGGCCACACACAGATAGCGGTGCGGCAACCACGTTCTTCCGGCCGTTCTGCGGGGCAAGTACAGGCGTTGATCTGAGTAAGGCATGGGGACGAGCGATTAACGCTGACCTATTTCACCAATTCGGCCGCACGAGTGATCAGGTCCCTCTTGACGTCGTCCTGGATTGGCTTGTCCCCAAGCCAGATGGCAAACACGGCTGACGCAAACGCTTTGTCGTTCATCACCGGTTTGTCTTCTCCCGCGACCTTTGTTTCTAGCCCCACACCCGGCGTCCAACCGATCACGATTTGCTTGCCAGAGCGCACGTCATTGAAGTAGGCAACCCATAGCTCGGTCTTGTTTCCTGCTCCCTTCAATGAGTCGCGGAAGGCGTCGCGGAGCTGGTCCGCGCTTACATCGCGCACGAACTTCAACACAACCTTCTTCTTGAAGTCGCCATTAACGAGTTCGCGGTAAAGGTCGGCACTGCTCACCTTACCTTTCAGCGGTCCTGCCAGCGCGGAGTCGGCCACATACAGACCAATGGCGTACACCTTAACTTTCGCGATCGTCTTTGTGCGCAGGCCAACACCCAACAACGAAGTGTCAGCGTCCTTCACGACGAACTTTGTGCCGGTCTTGGGTTCGACAACGTCTTGCGCTAGCGCGGGGCCGACAACGGAGAAAACCAACAGCAGAGCAGCGAGTGGAGATGTCATTGGCACGTCCTCCGTCTGAGATTGAGGCTGGCACAATCAACGGCCGGTTTCAAGAGCACTGCTTCCGGCTGGCTGGTCACTCGGTCCCGAATCCGCGGAGTCCAGGAGGACGACCTCATCACACCATCGCTATCGTCGCACGCTCAATTTGTGTTCATCAGTGGTCTGTCGAACGCTCGGGAAGGCCGCGTAAAGCGCCTCTCTGAGCGTCACATCTCGCGAGTCTCCGGTTAGGCGCGTGCCCATCTGGCTCGTCACATAGGCATAGCCGACGCCAGTAGCTGGATCGGCAAATCCCAGAGAGCCGCCCGATCCCGGCGCGCCGAAGGAACTCGGGCTGCCGAACGGCCAGATCGCGCTGGGCTTCATGAAGCCCAAGGAGAACTGCAGGCCCTCAACCTTCATGCATTCGTCGTAGGACCCGCGCGTTGGAGGTATTGCCGGAGCCGCGAGCAAGTCGAGCGTCTCTCCGCGTAGTCCGAGTTCGCGGCCACCGCTGGCGAAAACACCGTAGGCGTGTGCGATAGCGCGGGCTGTGCCGACGCCAGGGCCGGAGGGCACTTCGAGATTGCGCGCGTAAACGCGCTGCTCATCGATATACACTCCAGCGCCCGGGTTGACCACCAGTGCACGGTAAATGTTAGAACGCCGATTCATGGTCTCCAGCGTCAACCGAAGCGGAAAACCGAACAGCATCTTCAGGGGACCAGGCGGCGCAAGTGGGGCCAGGCGTGAATTGGGGATTGTCTCGGGCACTCGAAGATAGACAGCGAGTCCAAGCGGCGTAGCGATCTCGTCCTGAAAGAACTGTCCCAGGCTGCGATGTTGCGGATCCACTCGACGCAGCAGCTCGCCTTCATAGAAACCGAGTGTAAGAGCGTGATAGCCCTGCCGCGTTCCAGGCTTCCACGCCGGTTTCTGCCGAGCCATGATCACCGCCAGACGATCCAGGTCAGCAACCACGCTACGGTCCACTGGCTCATCGAAGGCGAACAGGTCCGCTTGATGGGCAAGCAGTTGGCGCACGGTGATTCGCTCTTTGCCCTGTTGCGCAAATTCCGGCC
>CAZDYZ010000247.1:0-3331 GCA_964509525.1 uncultured Acidobacteriaceae bacterium | reverse complement strand
GCGTAGACTCCGCGGACCCTACTTTCGGGCACCAACATGCAATCGAGATATGCTCCGACAGGAGCGTTCTCTTCCGACATCGCATGATGAGTTCGCTCCGAACCACGTAGGCGATTTCCTCGACCTTGAAGCCCTGCCGCGAGAGGAGCTCGCTTAGCTTTTCGCGGGTGTAGTGCGTGACGTGTTCGTCCGCATAGCCACCCGGCAGCAAGAACCTGTAGGTCGGCTCGATAAGGCGCCATCCCACGGTCGCGTAATCGGGCGTACCAATGATGAGCATTCCGCCCGGCCGCAGCACGCGACCCATTTCAGAGAATAAAACCTCGTCGAAGGGAATATGTTCAATGACCTGCGAGCTAATCACACAGTCGAAGCTGGCGTTCTTGAAGGGCAGGGCGAATGCCGACCCCCGCACCAGCGGAATCCCGTATCGCCGCAGAAACCTCAGCTTGCTGAAATTGAATTCCATTCCGACGGCGTTGTTGAGGCTTTGCACAATCAGGCTTGAGCCGCAGCCGGCATCGAGTATTCGACCGGCGCCGCGTGCCCACGAAACTGTGATGTGATGCCGGCGCCGTTGCCAATAGCGCTGGAATGGAATGATGCTGTAATAGGCGCGCTCGTCGTAGTCCGCTGACTCCAGCGAGTTGCGCAGCTTCCACATCCGGGCCGCCGACCGCAGTTGATCCACCCCGAAGCGAAAGAGCCGCACGTGCGAGCGACCCGCCACGCGAGGGAAATAAGTGAACGGAACTTCGACAACGCTGTGACCCTTCGCGTAAAGACGGACCAGAATCTCCTCGACAACCTCGAAGTTGGTTGACTTGAATTTTAACCCCTCGAGCGCGGAGCGGCGATACAACCGGTATCCGCTGGAGAGATCGCGCGCCGGGATCGAGAGCACACGGCGGAGGAACGCGTTCAAAAGCCAGCTCAGAAATCTGCGCAACGACCCCGTGTACGCCACCCCACCGCGGACATAACGCGACGCAATCACGATATCGCCGCGTTCCCTCGCACACCACATCTTGGCGACAAAGTCAGGGTCGTGTGACTGATCCGCGTCCAGGGTTAGTACCCAGTCGCCGAGGGCGTCTTCGAATCCAGTCGCAATCGCCGCGGCGTATCCTTTCCCGCGCTCGGGTACCACGCGAGCCCCGAGCGAGGCCGCGGATTCACGGGTCCCGTCCGTCGAACCGCCGTCCACCACCAGGATCTCAGAGTGAAGGCTCGCGTTGTTCAGCAGCGTCTGCAGCCGGGGGATAAGAATCTCAAGGTTTTCCCGTTCGTTAATAACCGGAAGTATTACGGAAATGTCCATGCCCCAACCAATTTGTTTTCCCTGTTTGCGAATCTGCTGAATGCTGGAGTGACTTTGTAACACTCTACCTGTTGGCTTTGCCAATAGAGCGATTCCCAGGCAGCTACCGACTAAGCACGACGCTGCGCAGGGCTACTCCTAAACTTCGTGAGTCTCCATTCGCATGGAACGCGTCGGTGGCGATGACAAAATCGATCAATTGAGCGGAACGATCCTGGACTGTCCAGCGGAAGGTCCCGGAATCCGAGAGCTCAAGTCCGTTGGAGACTTGCTTTCCATTTATGCTCACGGTCACCCGTCTTCCCGGAGCGACACGCCATGTCGTCATACTAATCGAGCTGGTCGGCGCAGCAGGATTGTTAGGTATCAGAAACTAGCGTGTCCCTCGCCCACTGGCTGAAACAGCGTGCGAGACCCGGGCACTGCCCCGCCGTGACGGCCATGCTGTTGGCAGCTTCGCTCACTATCGCCGTGTCGCGCGGAGCCCAGGGGCAACAGGCGGGAGAGATTCAGCAGCCGAAGGACACCTTGCAAGTTCCAGGCGAAATTCAGCAGCCAAAGGGACCGTGGCTGAATCCAGGGGCGATTCAAGTGCCAAAAGGAATTCAAGCGATAAGGCAAAAGTCCGAACCTTGCAAAAGTCATATCGAGGTGCTTGCTGACGCTCTGTTCGATTTCGAAAAATCAGACTTGAAACCCGCCGCCCAGGAGACCTTGGAAGTACTGGGACCAACCGTGCAGAAATATGGAAAGCATCCCGCGGAAATCGACGGATTCACAGACTCAATCGGCTCCATCGAGTACAACTTGGGTTTGAGCGAGCGTCGGGCTGAAAGCGTAAAAGCCTGGCTAGTCGAGCGCGGCTATCTCTCCGAGTCGACCCCAATCAAGGGCTATGGAAAGGCCCGACCGGTCGCACCAAACGTCAACCCCGATGGCTCTGACAACCCGGCAGGGCGACAGAAGAACCGACGGGTCGAAATCGTGATCGATACGTGCAAATGAAGGCAACCCGTGAGCCGTTTGCTGGAGAAGGAGCGGCGCACCGTGATAACATGCCAGGTTGTGACATGGCAACGAGGTGACTGCTTCTGTGCCGCATCATTATCATCGTAACTAGCCTGCTGATCCTAAGGGCGGTGCTGTTCCCGGGAGCGCCTGCGTTCGCTTCTGGCCCCACCCCAGATGGCGGAACGAGCACCGTACCGGCCGGCACAACTGCTACCAACCCACCCGGCTGGCAGCCGGGGCAATTCCGGCCGAGGCTCCGTTATCACTCTCACCCGGAGTTTGCCAACGATGATCAGAGTGCCCCGGACAGTCAGATCTGTTGCGAATGGGCGAGCCCGCACGTGCTAGACTGCACCAACAAGTGTGCGAAACCGAAAAATCGATAGCACCACGACTCCGGAATCGTGACCTCCCGCAATCAGGAGAAGCAATAAGGGTTGTACACTGCTAGTCTCGCATGGATGACGCGCATCAAGACCGCTGAGCGGTTAGTACCGCAAACTGGTGGTACTGCAGCAACCGCGGTCCACGAGATCTCCGGGCGCCTGTGCACGTTCCCAGACACAAAGTGGGCGGTGAGTAGCCTGCCTCACCTCTTCCAGCACCATCTCTCCCCACCTCTTCAGGCTAGGTCGGTGCGTGCCGACTCAAAAACTCGATGCGCCTGAGCCGCAGCTCTTCGGCCTGCTGCGCCACCCACAGCACGTGCGTACCACCCTCCACCGGCACGAACTCCGCATTCGCAATTGAACGCGCCGCAAACTCCCCGTGTTCGAAGCCCACGTCGGAATCGTGCGTGCCGTGGATAACCAACGCCGGACAGTGTATCCGATCGAGTGGGAGCTCATCGATTTGCTCGAACTGGTCGAGATCATTCAGCAGTCCGGTCTTGCGCATGCTGAGTGGGTTAAGGGTCCGAAAGAGCCCAGTGACAAAAGCGGATTTGGCCGGATCGGTGCATACTTCCGAGCTGAACTTGCGCGCCGCTTGGCGGTCCAG
>CAZDYZ010000246.1:0-1937 GCA_964509525.1 uncultured Acidobacteriaceae bacterium | reverse complement strand
AGGCAGATGGATTTCGCGTGGCCGATGTGAAGATATCCGTTGGGCTCGGGCGGGAAACGAGTATGCACTCGGCCGCTGTGTTTATTCGCTTTCAGGTCCTCGAGAATGATCTCGCGAATAAAGTTGGATGGTCGCTCGGATGAGGCAGCCGGCGGGGTCGGAGCGTCTTCCAGTTCGCGGTTGCGTAGCATCATGATTCCATTGCCTCAATTCCAGTTGGCAAGACGACGGGAGAGCTCGCCGCTCGCTAAGGCATCTATTTTACGCGGTTGGAAAGGTAGGATTGCTCCAAGAACTGTCGTAGTATCCGAATTCAACCGATGTCATCATCTGGCATTGAAAATGCGGCCATAGGCTCCCATACCTCCGTAAGTGGGAAACCTGCTTCTTGATACAGGTAAGCTCTGGTTGCGCAATCTGACAACATCAACCGTGTTTCTCTGCTCACTGGACGCTATCACGGCCAAATTTCGGCCAGTAGCACGGCTACGTGCGCGATGGCAGCGTTGGGCATTCCCAATCCTTCCGGAGTCTTGGCCTTGATGCCAACGCGCAAAGGATCAATGCTCAGCAACTCGGCAACATGGTGTCGAATCGCCTTTGCATGCGGACCAATTTTCGGCTGGGCGAGAATCAATGTGGTGTCTACGTTTCCGACTACATAGCCCGCTTCTTCGATTTGCCTGAGCGCCTCGTGAACAAAAAGGACGGAGTCAGCACCTCTCCATTTCGGATCTGTCGGCGGGAAGTGCGTTCCGATGTCCCCGGCGGCAATTGCGCCCAGCATCGCATCGGTTAAGGCATGCAGCAGCACGTCTCCGTCGGAGTGGCCAACTAGGCCACGGTCGTGGGGAATCAGGACGCCGCCTATTTTCAAAGGGATGCCAGGCTTGAATTCATGCGAGTCCCAGCCGAAGCCAATTCGAGGAACTCGGAGCATTTGAGGGTTAGAAGACAAAGATTGTTCCTTTACCCGCCCAGGCTAGCCTTGCGGCGGTTCTCCTGCGACAGAAAGAATTCCGCCAGTTCCAGATCGGCGGGTGTCGTGATCTTCACGTTTCTTGGCGACCCCATAACGACATGCACGGTACCACCTCTGCGCTCGATCAACGAGGCTTCGTCAGTGCCCATGAAACCGTCTGCCATTGCTTCATCGAACGCCTTCTTCAGCAGGCCAAAGCGGAAACCTTGCGGCGTCTGCGCAAGCACCATGCGTTCGCGGGGAACGGTTGCGACGACAACTGCCCCATCAGAGGTCCGATCTACCTGTTTAACGGTATCCATTGCAGGTACACCAGCAATAGCAGCCTGGTATTTCTTGGCCGCATCGATCACCCCCAGAATTGTTTCCTGCTCCACAAACGGACGAACCGCATCATGCACCAGCACAATGTCCTCCTCAGAAGCATGGATGGTCGCCAGCGCGTTCGCCACGGAATTCTGCCGGTGTTCTCCACCTTCAACCAGCCGGATTAGCTTGTTGAAGCCTTCCATCTCCACCTGTCTTTGGAAGCCGGGTACTTCGCTCTTGCGCAGCGCAACCATGATCTCGCTCACGGCCTCGCATTGGGCGAACTTGCGGAGAGTATGTACGAGAATCGGCGTGCCCTGTAGCTCAAAGAATTGTTTACTCTTGCTCTTGGGAGCGCCGCGTGCAGCAGACATGCGCGTACCTAATCCGGCGGCGGGAATGACAACAATAACTTTCATGTGGAGAGCGCAGTCTACATGCTACAAGTGCTGCAATACAAATCGAGAGTCGACACAACGATGCAGAATCTTGCCCTGACTACTATTCCGGCTTCGGCACTTCGGGAATCGCGGTCGCAGGAGCAGGTGCAGACACGGGGGTGGGCGCTATTACTGGCTTTCGAAAGTCCGAGCGTGAATCGATGGAACGGGGTGTGTACGCAGCACGCTCGTCGAATCTCCCGAAG
>CAZDYZ010000245.1:0-1786 GCA_964509525.1 uncultured Acidobacteriaceae bacterium | reverse complement strand
GGTACTGCAAACGTCCCATGCGATCTCGCGTTGCTGACAGCGCTTGAGACCGATACCCACGCCAATGTCCTCTCGGCGCCGACACTATTGACGGCTGATAACGAGGAGGCGTCCATCATCATAGGTCAGAACTTACCATTCGTTGGATCGGCTGCCGCCAACGCAGGGCTGCCCGGACAGATATTCAACTCGGTCGATCGCCAGAACGTTGGGATCACGCTTGACATGGTGCCCCAGGTTTCCGAAGGCGACTATGTGAAGCTTGATTTTTATGAGGAAGTATCCAACGTCCTGAACGGGACGCAGAACAACGCCCTGGGTCCCACCACCACGATCCGTTCCGCTTCGACCAGCGTGTTCGTTCAGAACCATCGCACCGCGGTGATCGGAGGCTTGCTCTCCAGCCAGGACACTATCGAGAAGCAGGGTGTCCCCTTCATTTCAAACATCCCGGTCCTGGGCAACCTGTTCAGCGACAAGTCGAGTGACAAGCAGAAGGACAATTTGTTGGTGTTTCTTACTCCGCATATTGTCCGGACCCGCACTGAGCTCCGTGCGCTGGCACTGGACGAACGCCAGAAGTACATCAATTCCTTGGGTCGCAAAGAGATGCACGACATGCCGGCTTCGCAGATCCATGAGCTGTACAAGCCGAGCTTTTCGATTTCAGTGCCGCCGCAGGCAGATCTAGGGGGCGCTACGAGAGGCGGCATGTTCTCCTCGAGTTCGGCGGCCGCGCCGCCCACAGCGCCGGCAGCAGGCGGCTCAGGCGAGACACCCTTCAACACCAAGGAGATTGGACCTTAACGCAGTCGGAAAAATAGATCCTTGGATCCGTGTGACCGGGCGCGAAAGAGCGATTCGCTGGGCGCCGACTGGAACCAAATTCAGGCCAAACTCTACCGACTCTGCATTCCGCTAGTAACCCGCCTCGCCGCCCTGTGCTGCTGCTTGGCTGAGATATCCGCCTCCCGAATGAGGATGCCCGCAGAACATTGACTCAAAAAGCCTACGAAAGCAGGATGAAGTATAGTCCTCGCTGCGTAAGACCATCAAACCTTCCCACGCCGACGAAACTTCGGGCTCGCTTGCGATCGTGGTGCCGTGGGCTTACAGGGCAGACATGAGGATACGCAAAGCAGATGATAGTTTTGATGGGCAACACTTCCTCGAACAGTTGCGAGCTGAATTTGAGACGTGGCCCAACGCGTCGATGGCCGCCCCTTTCGAGTCAGGACAGGACCGGCGGGTCGCAATGGTGAACTCCTCCCCCAAAGCGAATGGTGCACGTCGGCACCACTAGCCCGCCGGTCCTTTCTAGGTTTCGAAACAAAACTTTGAGTTAACCGCGCGTTGTATACAGAAGGCGGCGACCTTCTGCAATCGTGGTCTGTTAATTGTGTGGCGCGCTTCTCAGCTCAGTGGCCTTCGGGTTTGGAACGACTGATACGCCCAGACCGTGCGTCAAAATTTGGCAAGGATTGGCGGAGTTGCAGAACCTTGTACCGAACTCTAAAAGTACCGCGCCAACTCCGCCTGATTTTCAGTTAGGTTCGGAGGTTTTCGTTTGGAGTGCGACCTCGTTAGCTCCTACCGCAAGTACCGAAAAGCACCAGCGAAACAACTTGCACACGCGTAAGTCTTTGCGCTCAGCGTCCTGTTGGTGGTTCGCTTGAAAGCAGCTGTCCCTATAGACTGCGGTTCCGGAGCCGACTGCACCCCAGTAGAGAGGAATCATCGTGTCCAAGCTTTCTCCCATACTGAAGATCTTCGCGTTTCTTCCGCC
>CAZDYZ010000244.1:0-4974 GCA_964509525.1 uncultured Acidobacteriaceae bacterium | reverse complement strand
GTGTGGTGCCGTATAGGTTGCCGGCGCTATCGATTGCCAGGCCGCCATATGGTCCCGAATCATACGCACACGGCGAACACGTAAAGCTGTAGATAGGATTGAAGGTCCATCCGCCGCCGGAGGGTGTCAACTCAACCACGGTACCGCCGCCATTGGCTCCGCCGTTCGCCGCCACTCCGTAAAGATTGCCGTGGGAATCAAAAATCAGATTGGCGTAGGAATACTCGCCGGTGGTGGAGTCCGAGAATATGCCAAGGTTCGTTTCCGTCCAGCTCAAGCCCGAGGGCGACACCTCGAACACGGCGCCACAACAGAAATTGCCGTAGAACGACTCTGGCGTGGTCCCGTACACGTTTCCAGACTGGTCGAGGATGACGCCGCCGATGGGCTGGCCTCCATCGCTCACGCCTTGGAATTTGTACAGCACATTGCGCGTCCAGCTTCCGTTCGAATTGGTGAGTTGGTACACCGTTCCGCATCCCAAGCCCCCGGCACCGCACCCGTTCTCACGGCCTCCAAACTCGGTTGTGCCATAAAGGTTGCCCGCAGAATCGAAAGCCAGCTTGCCTGTGGGGTTATATCCGTCGGGCAAATAGGAGAATTCATAAACCAGGGTTTCCGTCCAGGACGTGAGTGTCGTAACAGGAGCGGTCGCCGGTGGCCTCAGGTTGTAGATCAATCCGGTAGAACCGTAGAGTGATCCGTCCGGACCAATCGTCACGGCGCTCTCCGGATACCCGCCATCGTTGAGGGAGCCAGTAAAGGTGTAGAGCGGGCTGAAGATCCAGTTCGATTCGTGCGGCGTCATGCGATAGACCGTCCCGCACCCTTCCGAGTACTGGCAAACTCCGGGACTTCCCCCTCGGCTCGCTGTTCCATAGAGGTGGCCACCACGGTCGAGCGTGAGCCCAGAAGCGGGGTTGGCTCCGTCAGTTCCTCCGGTGAAGCTGTGTACCACGCTGAAGGTCTGCGCCTGCGCCACTGGCCTAGTCATGATAAGTGTCCCTACTGCGACGAGGGTGACGATTACCGTTCCCCAGCTGATGTCGAAAATCGAAGCTGTGCGTTTCTGTTGATCTGACATTCTGATTCTCCTAGACGGACGCTCCATCGCCGCCGAGGCCACTTTCTCGCACAGCGCGCCTAATGCCTTAGGTCGGCTGCTTGTCTTGGCGTCGCAGCGACCGTAGAACTATCGCAGGGCGAAGGTCAACTTAATTTAATGTTACGATCTAATTCTACCTTCTGAAGGAGTGGGGTGCGCTGACGGCGCTTACCCTGAGGCCGGGCTGGTGCAGGCCAGCGACGGCAACTTTTACGGGACCACCGCCGGGGGCGGGGCCAACGGTGATACACTGGGTTGATACCTGTAAAACACTGATATACTGCTCTCCAGTATGCTTAAAAGTCCGCTCGCCATGGCGCTGATAGACATTAAGTAAGTCAGACACCCCCCGCGGAGCGGGTGGCTTGATGAGTTGGGCCGCCTCAAAGGCGGTCGTTCTTAATGGTTAGACGTCGCGCGTTGCGCGCCTCAGTCGCGATTTAAAACTGTCCGGGTTGACCATCCGCGAGTTCCTGCTCGCGGATGTATTTGCGGACCTGCTCCAGTTCGAAACCAACGGTGGACACCGCATAGCCACGTGCCCAGAAATGCTCCCCGGAAAAGTTCCTTTCTTTTCCGCCCATTCGAGCGATGGCAATGGCGCTCTTCCCCTTGAGAAACCCTATCACCGAGGCGACCGGATGCTTCGGGGGGATGGCAATGCACATGTGCACATGGTCCGGCACCAGATGTCCTTCGAGAATCTGGCACTCTTTCTGCTTTGCCAAGGCGTGGAACACGGTACCCAATTGCCGGCGGAGGTCCCCGAAAATCGCTTTCCGCCGCCGTTTGGGCACAAACACTACGTGATACTTGCAGTCCCACTTTGAGTGGGCTAGGCTTTGATACAGTTCTGACATACATCCTCCTCAAGGAATTCATCAAGCCACCTTGGGGAGGATGCTACTCCTGGAACGGTCAAACCTGATCGAGTCTCACTGGTCGAACCAGTGGCTTACCAATTTCAGTTATTACAGTTATCCGTTGGTAGAGGCAGCCCTGAAGAGCGTCGGGGCAGTGACAAAGCCGCAGGTCACTTTACTATGTGTAGGCAGTTATGATAATATACCGACATATTGTAAAGTCCCGCGATGACACTATCGAAGACAGAAATGGTCGCTCGCCTCGTTCGGAAGGCCGGGGTATTCCGACCGCGTGAACTGGACCGTGTCGGCATTCCGAGACAATACCTTCGCCAGGCGAAAGACCGAGGACTCGTGCGACAAGTGGGAAGAGGGCTCTATGTAGCGGAAGGTAGCCGCGTGACCGAACATCACACTCTGGTGGAAGCGACGAAACGCGTACCGCACGGCGTCATCTGCCTGCTTTCGGCGCTGCGCTTTCATGGGCTGACAACACAGGTTCCTCATGAAGTTTGGATGGCCATTGCGCACAAGGCGCGGCGCCCCCGCACCGACTACCCCCCGCTGCGCATTGTGCATTTCTCCGGCGAGGCTCTTTCTTATGGTATAGAGGGAAAAAAACTCGAAGGCATGACCGTGCGAGTCTTTGATCCCGCGAAGACCGTCGCGGATTGTTTCAAGTTTCGCAACAAAATTGGACTGGAGGTGGCACTGGAAGCCCTGCGCGATTGCTTCAGGCAGAAAAAGGCCACCATGGATGAACTATTTATGGCAGCGAGAATCTGCCGGGTAGCTCGAATCATGCAACCCTATCTGGAGTCGCTCGCGTGAAGAAAACCGTCGTGAATCTGCCAGCGTCGGTACGGCAGCGGCTATTGAACTTGGCGACGGAACGCAAGGAGGACTTTGGGCTCGTCCTGAGCCGTTTTGGATTGGAGCGGTTCCTGTATCGCCTGAGTGTCTCTCCCCATCGAGATTTGTTTGTCCTGAAAGGTGCGTTGCTGCTCCAAGTCTGAACTGGGGAGATTTACCGTCCAACCCGAGATCTAGATCTGCTCGGACAGGGAACGTCCAACGCGAGCTACAAGAAGATCTTCTCCGAGGTGTGCTCACAAGAGGTGGAAGACGATGGCCTGTCCCTTCTTCCCGACAAGATTCGTGTAGAACGTATTAGAGACGAGGAAGCTTTCGAGGGAGTTCGCGTTCTACTAGAGGCGCGACTAGCCAATGTGCGCATTCCTCTACAAATTGATGTGGGCTTCGGTGACGTGATCGTGCCGGCGCCGGAGGAGTTGGAGTTCCCAACGCTGCTCAAGTTTCCCGCTCCAAAACTGCAAGCCTATTCGAAGGAAAGTGCTGTTGCGGAAAAGTTCGAGGCCATCGTGAAGCTGGGCATGGCAAACAGCCGCATGAAGTATTTCTATGACCTCTGGGTCCTGGCGCAGAGATTCGAATTTGGGAGTGTTGCCCTCGCGAGAGCGATCCAAACAACATTCGAAACACGGCACACCGCGCTGCCAGTGTCGTTGCCCTTAGCGTTGCAGAAGCACTTCTATGAACTTCCCAGTAAACGAACACAATGGAGGGCATTTCTGCAAAAGAGCGGTCTCAACGCGGAGACTTCACTGCGGAAGGTCATCCAGGTCATTGCGGAGTTCGTGATGCCCATTGTGGAAAGCACCTTGAAAGGAGATCGGGGGGAAGAGTTGTGGGGAAAGGGAGGACCTGGAAGAGCAGGCGTGACGAGCCCTGAAGATGCAATTCTAGAGCATCCTACGCGCTGAATACACGTCACAAAGGCCTAGAGGACGGTGCTACAACGACAAAGCCTCCGTGGCCAACCTCTGGGCGTCTTGAACCCAGCGCTATCGTGAGAGCAAACATCTCCAAATAGAAGAGATTCAGACGCCGTACATCGAGCGAGCTTCGAGCAAGTGGGCTTTCTTACTCTGATCCGGCGTCATAGGAATTCGGTGAAAACAATGTGAAGAACTCACGAGATTCTGAAGTCTCCCCCGCGTCCGCCGCAGACGCCAGCGGCTTCCTCCTAGTCTCCTCATCGAAAATGTCTCGGCCGTCTGCTCTACCGCTGTGCTCCGGCATTTTCGGGCCGAGACATTTCCGATCAAGGCTAGCGACTTCTCGTCCAAGTGATTTTGCCCCCGAGGGCAGTCCCGATAGAGACCTGACGTTTCTCGTTCCTCATTGCGAGTGTGCCGACTTCCTACAAGCCGACTTCTGGCCTCGAATAACAGCATGCGAGCGGGTGGAAAGATAATTACTGCGCCGCCTGCTGGAAGCGCACCCGCAGGTCGTCCGCGTCGCCACGGCTGGCATCGGTGATGATGACGTAGCGCAATCCGCCTTCGCTCCAGGATTCGAGGTTGAACGACAGTCGGTGGGTCAGCTCTCTCGAGCCAAAGACACGGTCCAGCTCGGGCGAATCCTTGAAGATGAATACCGACAGTAGGTGCTTGCGGACGCTGAACAGCAGCTCGGCTCCAGGATTCTGATCGAGGTAGGTCACCTTGCCGCCGATTAGTTCAAACACTGAGCCTTGCAGCTCCGGAACATTGAAGGTGAAGGGCACCTTGCCCTGGAACCACGGCTTCACGGTATGCCGGTCGGAGGAGACTACGTCCACCCGATTGGCGCTGGCAAGCGTGGCCACGTGGAGGTCGGTCAACTCGCTGACAAGTCGCTGACGCTGCGTCTGCCGCAACCAGATCAGCGACCCGAAAATCATAAGCACCACAGCGGCGCAGAGCGCGCCGACTTCGACAATCCAACCCCAGCGCCGGCTCGGTGCTTTGGGGCTGATGCTGGCCTGAACTCGTTTGCGGAATTCCGGATCGGGCGCGAACTTCCTCCCGGCGAGATGGATGCTTCGCTTCAATTCAGAGCGCGCCAGTGCCTGCGAGGAGCACGAGGGGCAAGTGCGCAGATGGGCATCAAGTTCCCGGGCTTCCGCAGCCGGCAACTCGGCGTCGATGTACGCGTCGGCCA
>CAZDYZ010000243.1:0-1548 GCA_964509525.1 uncultured Acidobacteriaceae bacterium | reverse complement strand
CTCGACGAACCTGCATCCTGCTCTCCGGAAGCCGGGCATGGTTCCTGTTGCCAGCTGGGCTCATCAGCGACGACGAGTCTCTCGTCCGCGAGCTCTCCTGCCGGACCCCTAACAATTTATTTCGCCTCCGTCTTGATGTGCAATCTGCCTGTTTCTGTTTACGCTTGAAACATTTCATTTCGCCCCTCGTATATACTCCTGACGATTTTGCCTGAAAGGATAACTATGATCTCGTGCCTACGGGCAACTTGCGCCCTGTCGGTACTGTTTGTATGTGTCGGAGCGTTCGCGTCGCCGCAGCAGGAGTCGGCAGCTCGCAGCCGTGCTAATGAAATGCCGTCGGTGACGACGGTCCCTCCTGCTGCACAGCCTTCGCCAACCTTCAATGTGGATGCGGCAACCGAAGCCTACATGGCGGCAATTCCTGCCAGCGCCCGAGCGCGTTCCGACGCTTACTTTGAGGGTGGCTACTGGCTTATCTTGTGGGACTTTCTTTACGGTGCGGTGATCGCACTACTGCTGCTTAACCTACGCTGGTCGGCACGCATGCGCGATCTGGCCGAGCACATGACGCGCTTCAAACCTCTGCAGACCTTCCTTTATTGGGCCGAGTATTCTGTAGTTACCTTTATTCTTGGCGCGCCGCTGGCCATCTATGAAGGCTATATTCGCGAGCGTCAGTACGGACTGGCTACCCAGACCTTCGGCCCTTGGGCGTGGGACCAGGTCAAGCTATTGCTGGTGGGCATCGTGCTCGGGGGTATTCTTGCCGTGCTGTTGTTCGGCGTAGTTCGCCGCCTGCCGCGCACATGGTGGATCTGGGGCGCTGTGGTTACCATGCTATTTGCCATCTTTGCAGTGATGATCACTCCTGTCTATGTTGTACCTATCTTTAATAAAGTGACCAAGCTAAACGACCCCAAGGTTACGCAGCCTATCTTGAGCCTGGCTCGAGCTAATGGGATCGCAGCCAAAGATGTCTATCAGATTGACGCCTCCCGCCAGACCACTCGTATGAGCGCCAACGTCAGTGGATTCGGCCAGACTATGCGCATCACCATGAATGACAATCTGCTGCGCCGCGGCTCGCCGGAAGAGATACAGGCGGTCATGGGACATGAAATGGGACACTATGTTCTCCATCACATCTATAAGGATCTCTTATTCATTTTGGTTGTCGTGGTAGTAGCTTTTGCGCTGCTTCGCTGGTCGTTGGGTTGGTGCCTTGCCCGCTGGGGAGAAAAGTGGCAAATCCGCGGCATCGGTGATACGGCCATAGTTCCTCTCGTGATCCTGCTCGTTTCGATCTTTGGTTTCATCATCACGCCCATTGCGAACACCCAAACCAGGACAGAAGAAGGCGAAGCCGATATGTATGGCTTGAATGCCAGCCGTCAGCCGGATGGTTTTGCGCAAGCTGCCATTCATCTGGGTGCGTACAGAAAAATGAGACCGGGCCCGGTCGAGGAGTTCATTTTCTTCGACCATCCCAGCGGCTACAGGCGCATCTATAACGCAATGCAATGGAAGGCGGAAAATCTGAAACTA
>CAZDYZ010000242.1:0-2144 GCA_964509525.1 uncultured Acidobacteriaceae bacterium | reverse complement strand
TAAACTGCTATCTCCGATTGCGAGTGAGGATAATGGGAAAAACTTGTCGTAACCGTATCTCTACGTTCCAACGCCGCAGCACACGCAGATCACTCAGCGGCGTCTCTGAAAGATCGGCGGTGACCTGGCGTTACCCGCGCTCTCAGCCGGAATGACGGATCTTGGCGTGCAGAATCCGGCACACTCTCCGGCCCCGACCCCGGTTTGATCGGGGCACGTCATGCCCGGTGCAATTGGACGTTTGGGTATTTAAGGAAGGCTCTTACCTTGGCCGGACCTTCCTGAACGTAACCTTTCTGAAAGTAACTTATCTCACAGCTTGCCTTGGGCTAAAAGCTCAGACCGTAATTCCGTTCGGCGGGCATCATTCATTGCGAGCACGTGCGCGGTCGCTCGACCGACGGGAGTAATGCCTTCGATCCTAACGCCCCACAAGAGAAAGTGCTCAGCCCAGTGGTCGTGCCTCGGATGAAAGAGCGGCACGAGCTCACCACTAACGCCCTTGTGGAAATTACGACGGTGGCAGGCTAAGGCAAGGTTATCAACGTCGTTCCTCCCGCCATACTGCCTGGCAACGATATGCTCGATGTGGTGTGTCAAGTCACTGTGCTCCTGCCGGAGCAAGCAATACTCACAACGATTGGCCGCTCGACGCCGGACAAAGTCCCCCGTGGCGACGTCCATCGCTAGCGAGCGTGCGAATCCAGTTGTCGCTGAGCCTTGAGCTTTAAGATGGAGATGAAGTCGGCCGCATTAATGAATGCCTCATATTCTGTCCGTTTCCCGTCACTGAGCTGACCATCATTGGCTCGCGCAGCGAGAATGTCGATTCGAGACTGGACCTCTGGATCAACACGGAATTCAGTCAGGCGCCGGGCTGACTGCAGGTCGAGGCAGCGGCTCAAGGGATCGGGAAGACGGTCCAGCACGGTGGTACCGACAGGATCACCCATAACCACAAGATTACCGCACATGACTTGAGAGGGCCACGGAGGTGCTTATCCGGTTTGGGGAAGCAGTTTTGAGAGCAAGTACCCCAGCTTCACCAAGTCCAACGCTGTAATCCGCAAATGCGGGGCCAAGGCCGAGCCCTCTGCCCGCGAACGTATGGAAGGGGCTGCACCGCACATCCATGTCGCCGAAACTCTCCGAAAATCTCGGAATCAATAATTACCATGCGTTGAATCCATGAGGTTGCCGGATCCACCAGAGGTCATGATCCGTTGTACGGTTCAGGGCGATTGTTGGGTGCGCAGGGGCGACCTAATCGGGAGGGATGAATTGTGTATCGTCGAGCCCTTGTGAAAGCCGGAGCTTCACAGCCCCGGGTTTTTTCGAAGAACGGTAGCCGGGAAACAAACCTCAGCGGAAGTAGAAGGGGATGTCCAGATCAGTCATGTCCAGGCAGGCGCTCCACTTGTTTCCATGCGGCACCTGGCACTGGCTGGTGAAAAGATTCTCAGTCTGGAAGCCGTAGGTTGTGCCCCGTTCCATTGGTGAAACCAGAAATTGGGCTCCGTTCTGGGCGGTGAGGACGATCGAGTACAGACTTCCCATGCTAAGAACAAGTGGAGAGAACGTGAACGATTGCCACTGATAGACAGAGCCGCCATGAATAGAAGCGTTGATGGTTCCTGTTGCCAATGGCTGACCCACCGCATTATTCAACGTAATCTTTACGTCGCCAAAGTTGGTCAAAAAGCTGAAGCGTACCGCTAGCTGTGAGACTGTATGGTCAGCGTCTTCGACGACAAACGTTTCGGCTACCTGGCTGCCACTTTTAATTTGCATCTTATTTTGCTCGACGTCGAAGTATCCCTGTCCTTGTCGAAATCCATCGTCAAAGTAAAGGGAGAAGATCGGTATAACATTGTCGTCGATTTGTAACGGATTGTTCCCGCTCTTAAACAGAACCGCAAGGTCGGCGTCGGCTGTGACAGGTTGAAGATTGGATCCGCTTAGAGCGGTGTAGAGGTTATCGATGGACACGTAATTGTGCGCAGGGTCACTGGAAAGATTGGTGAAGACAATATGATACAGGTCCCCAGCTCGCACGGGCACGGGTTGCGGGAAACTCACGAGGCGATTCCAGTGCGTCAGAGGATTGGTAATTAGCGTCGAACCCAGCACGGCGGTGCTCGGCA
>CAZDYZ010000241.1:0-3487 GCA_964509525.1 uncultured Acidobacteriaceae bacterium | reverse complement strand
TTCCACGAAAACGCGGGCGCCCGCACCATACAGCGTAAGCAGGCCCCGGACAAATTGCACCGGAGATGCGACTTGCCGCGCCAGGAGATCCACCATCTGTGAAGTGCCGTCCGGTCCAGTGGGATAGAACTCGCCGTTCACGTTCGCTACGACCGGGACCTGCGGTGATTGCAAACGCCGGCGCTCCAGCGTTCGCCGCAGTGGTTCGCTGTACGGAGCCACAATCGAGGTGTGGAAAGCGTTGCTCACCGGCAACCGGACGGCATCGTAGCCCGCTTTCAGGAAAAGTTCAATCGCTTGCTCAATGGCCTGACTTGCTCCGCCAAGGACGGCTTGGTGATAACTGTTGACATTGGCGATCACTATGTAGCCCGGAATCGTCTTCAGGCATCGCTCAATCTCCTCCATCGGGGCGAAGATGGCGGCCATGCGGCCGGTTTCCATGGTTATGCCGATGGCCTCACGGCTGCGGGCGCTGACTACCTCCAAGGCGTCCTCGAAGGAAAGAGCGCCGCCCGTTACCAAAGCGCCGTATTCGCCCACACTGTGCCCCATCACCATGTCTGGCCGAATATCATATGCCGCCAAGAGACGGGTCAGCGCGATGTCGCTCGCTATCACGGCAGGCTGCGTAATGGCTGTTCGGGATAGCTCTTGTTCGGCCCGAGCCACCACGACGGCGTCGATTTGATCAACAAATAGGAACTCGCTGAGAGGCTTGCCGAGCAGCGGAGTCATGATGCGGTCGGCTTCGGCAAAAGTATCAGCCACAATCGGTTCGGCGGTGGCGAGCACCCGCAGCATGTTTAGGTATTGCGAGCCTTGACCGGTATATAGAAATGCTACTTTCGGTGCGGGACCGTGGCCGCGGAAGATACCCTGGGCTCGCAGAAGCCTCCATAGTGGCGCTTGGTTCGCCGCTAGAGCGGTAAGGGCCTTCGCCGACTTGTCCGCTAAGTCGGAGGCGTCCCTGTAATCGATTGCCAGGCGTTCTGATGCACACAGGTCCGCCTCAGCCGGCGCGCTCGGTCCCGGTGCGTGGCCTGCTTCCGCGCTCTTCTGGATGGAGCGCAGTCGCTCAGCCAACGCACTTTCAGAAATGGCCCCGACCAGCAGGGCTCCCCGCAACGGCGCTTTGCGGGAGGATCCGATCGAAGAAGAATTCGGCGAGAAGTCGATATCCACGGCGGTAACTCCTCTCTTTGCGCTTGGGTCTGAGCTACTGCAGACTAGCTCTTCAACTCCGAAAGACGGGGCAAGATTCTCGATCCTGGATGTTTGCTTTCCTGAATGCGATCCCAGACCAAATGATCGGCAAGCCAGACGGCCTGCCGTTCGGCCAGGCTTGCGTCCTGAATCGCCGACGGCTGGCATATGGCAAAGCGCGCGCTGCATTGCTCACAGGTGACCACCGTCATGACGACAGCATTGGGGATGTCCGCGCCCCGCAACCGTTTTGCGGTTCCAGCGAACTGCGGCTGCGCTTTGATCCGCGGAGGCGTCACTGCTGCGGTTCCTTCCGGTACAAAACCGGCACTTGGTGTTGGCTATGAGAAAGGCTTCAGATGAACCAATTCAATTCCTCTGAAGTTGAGGAGAACGGCAAATGTGAAGACTGGAGAGCAGTACGTGATAGCGGTTCTCACGCCCTCCAGTCGCAAAAGTCGTTTCAGTAGCGCCCACGTCCGCCGTGTCCGCCACGACCGCCACCGAAGGGAGTACGTTCGCGCTTCGGACGCGCCTCGTTCACGTTGAGGGTTCGTCCTCCCAGAGTCGCGCCGTTCAAAGTGGCAATGGCTCTGTCGCCTTCGGCATCGTTGGCCATCTCGACGAAAGCGAAGCCGCGCCGCTGGCCGGTATCCCGGTCGGTCACAATTTGCACCTTGCCGACTTGGCCGTACACCTCAAATGCCACCCGCAGTTCGTCTTCGGTGCTCTGGAAATCGAGATTGCCCACGTAGATGTTTTTCATCTTCCGCCCTCGTGGATTGAGCTATTTGACTGTCGGCGTTTCTCGGACGAGTGTGGCAGCAGAATCCTGTCTCAAATGCCACAGGCGGGTCTTCAAAGAGACATTCAAATGCATCCTCAGACTAGCACAGCTGCGACGAGAGTGCTCGAACCCGGCCACGATCAAACAATATCGACAAAGCGGGCGGCAACCGACAGACAAGACAAGCGGCCAAGCACGCGACATCGCGCAGAACGGGCGGACCAGAAGCCTGCAAGAGTGCGCTTTGGCAGCGATCCATGAAAACATGGCCGCCCTGCTGTGCTCCGCAAAAACCTTTGCAATTCGTAATCTGGAGGATTCTAAGGTGAAAACGACTCCCTCGTAATATGATCACGGCAACCGTACCGGCCGCCCGGCCGAAACCAAACATGTGCAATTCACCAAGACGTGGGAGGGTCAGCGAGGCAACTATGAGTACAGGCACAGTAAGCACGCGGATCGCCAACACTTCGCCGCGGCGAATGGCCAGGATTGCCGGTCTCTTTGAAGTTCTGGAAGGCACCGCTTCGTCGCAAGGACAGGAGTTTATTCGCGCTAGGCTGGTCGTCTCGGGCAACGCGGCCGCCACCGCCGCCAATGTGCTGGGGCATCCGCGGCTGTTTTGGGCCGGGTTCATACTGTCGGCGATCGGAGTTGCGTGCCACATCATCTGGACGCTTCTCTTCTATTACCTGTTCCGCCCAGTGAGCCGGAGGATAGCGCTACTGGCGGCATTCGTGATGCTTGTGGGATGCGCCATCCAGGCAGTTACCGCGCTTTTGTATCTCGCGCCCTGGGTAGTCCTGCAAAACAGCAGCTCTTTGAGCGGGTTCACGGCACAACAGACACAGTCGCTGGCGTTCTTCTTTTGGAAATTAAACGGCCACTCCGACCAGTTCTATCTGGCCTTGTTCGGACTGTGGTGCTTCCTTAGCGGCTGGCTCATCTTTCGCTCGACCTTCATGCCGCGAATTATCGGGGTGCTGCTATCCATCGACGGCGTGGGCTGGATGATGTTCGTGTACCCACCGCTCGGAAGCTCTCTGTTCACGTTCATCGCGATCGCGGCCGGACTGGCGGAGATACCTTTGCAACTATGGTTGCTCATCGCCGGAGTGAACCCACAGCGCTGGAAGGAACAGGCCGCCGCAGCGGGAATTACGGACGGCGTGTGACTCTGGGTCTTCCCCGCATTGGCTTAAGAGACGGAAACCATTTCTGAAGTGGTTTTTCAGATGATTAGCGCTAATCCCCATAGCGCTCATTGGGGTGGGTAATGAGGGCAAGTGCCTGGCTCTTGGGGGAAAAACGTGGGACCGCAATGTCTGGTTGTTTGACAACTCTTGATATGCATTGATTCCATTTCCGTTAATCTTGGTGTACCGGGTCGGGATCGAACCCGGGTCACCTCCGATGGACTCCTAAGTTACTGATTCTACACATTCAGCTAAAGTGGAGTTACGAGGTTCGCGGCCAGGTCTGTCCATTTTTTGT
>CAZDYZ010000240.1:0-3472 GCA_964509525.1 uncultured Acidobacteriaceae bacterium | reverse complement strand
TAATTGCTATGTCGCTCAGAAAACAGAGCAGAGCACATTTCCACAGGCTCGAGTCCAACGGCGATGTAGTGTTGAGTGGAAAACTAACTACCTTTCGCAGTTGCCGAGGGGCGATAGCGTATTCACTCAGCTCAGCCTACTGTGCCTTCTCTCCGGAAAATCGCTCGATCGTCTCTTGGGGAAGTAGCTCTCCGCACAGAAAGCTTACAGCTCCTATAGCGCAGTTCCTGTGTGAAGCAAGGCACGCGAAAAATTTCAGCCCGCATACTTCAACCACCGCCGGAGTTCGGGCAATGTCGGCCGCTTGCCATACATCAAGATGCCGACTCGATATATTCGCGACGAGAGCGCCAGCAACCCGTAGATGGTGGTTAGCATTAGCGCCAGACAAAGCCCCAGCTGCCAGGTGGGCGGTTGTTCCACCATTATTCGGATGAACATCAGGATCGGTGCGAAGAATGGAACTAGAGAAAGCCAGACTGCGAGCTCTGAGTCAGGGTGCTGCATGACCGGACTTGCGAGAAAAATAGACAACAAGATCGGCAACAAGGCCGGCCACTGCATCTGCTGCGCTTCGTGATCGCTATTCACCATGGCTCCCAGCGCGGCGTACATCGTGCTATAGAGAAAGTACCCGAGCAGAAAAAAGACCCCGAACCAGGCGATAGCGGACAGGGGAATGTGCACATCTGACAAATACGCCCTCGCGGCCACTGTCCCTGGGGCTGAAAAGCCTGCGCCAATTACCAGCCAGATCAGGATCTGAGTCAAGCCGACCGCTCCCACCCCAAGAATCTTTCCCGCGAGCAACTCCTTTGCTGTAACCGCGGAGAGGAGTACTTCCAGAATGCGCGAGTTCTTTTCTTCGATGATCGAACGCATCACGGAAATCCCGTAGACGAGCATATTAACGTAGAGCAGCGTGACCATGATGAATCCAGTCAGAAACACCGCCATGCCGCTGGCGCCCTCGTGTCCCTTGGTGATATGTACGGTACTAAGTTCGACCGGCGTGAGCAGCTTCTCTACTTGAGGCCCGGTCAAGCCCTTCTGCGCCAGATACTGCTTGACCAGTGCAGTCCGCACTGCCAAGCGCACGGCGGCATTTGTCTGAAAGTCGGCGATGTCCCTGGCGCTATAAGTTGCCTTGTGATTTGCCAGTTCCTCCTCATCCAGCCACAGGAACCCGTCGATTGTTCCAGAACTTACCTGCTGTCGCAGGGTGTCGCGCAATTCGTTCGTCGGCGTGGTGTTGACCTGCACTACAAACTCGCCTTTCGGGGCGGCTTCCTCAGACGAGCTCGATGAGGTAGCAGCTAATGAAGGGACAAGCAATTCCTGCTTTATTGCGGTTGCCAAATCGGCGTTCACGGTCACGACGACAATGTGCCGCGCTGCACCCGACTTCATGTCCGCCAGTTTCGCAGGCCCCAGGATGCTGCCAGCCATCAAGGCGGGCATGAGCAGCGTAAAGAGGAGAAACGTCTTGGAGCGGATGCGTTCAATGTATTCGCGATGGACGATTAGCCAGACGCTATGCATTCTTCCTGACCACATCGATGAAAATCTCTTCCAGCGAAGGTTCGAGCAGCTCAAAACGGGTGATGCGGGCGTGGTCCGCTGCCCTGCGCAGCAACTGCTGGGCATCAACTCCGGGTTTCAACCGAACTTCCACGTAGTTGCCGTAATTGTTGAATGATTCTATTAGGTCACTGCCGTCAAGTCGTGGGTCACCTTCATATTGCATTTGCACGTGGTTCTTGCCACAGCTCGCCTTGATGTTTTTTAGATTCCCCTCCAGGATTGACCGCCCATGGTCAAGTAAGCAAATTGCATCGCACAGTCGTTCGACCTGGTCCATACGATGGGTAGAAAACAGGATGGTCTTCCGGTCCTTCTTTAGCTCCATCAAGACGTCCTTTAACATGACGGCATTAGCAGGATCGAGGCCGGAAAACGGCTCGTCCATGATGACGAGGTCGGGGTCATGGAGCACGGCAGCGATGAATTGCACTTTCTGTTGCATCCCCTTGGACAACTCTTCGACTTTTCTGTATACCCATTCGTGGAGTTGAAGTCGCTCGCACCAAGCCAGCGAACGCTTGCGGGCGTCATGCTCCAGAAGTCCATGCAATCGGCCGAGGAATGTCAGGTGGTCAACGACCTTCATTCTCTTATAGAGCCCCCTCTCCTCCGGCAGATAGCCTACGCGCTGTAATTGCTGGCGATGAAACTTCTCGCCAAAAAACCAGACCTCCCCTTCGTCAGGCATTGTGATCCCAATCATCATCCGGATGGAAGAAGTCTTGCCGCCCCGTTTGGTCCGAGCAGCCCATACACGCTACCTTCGCGGATTTTAAGGGAAAGATGGTCGACAGCAATGAAGCGGTCGAAGGTTTTGTGGATTCCGCGCAGTTCTACGGCGTCAGCCATGAATAGCCCAGTTTGCTTGAGACAAGAGGCAACTATACTGGGCTGATCCTGAGCTGTCGAGATACGGAGGACTGATTTCACACAATTTCCTTATGGGTCCGGCGAAAATCAGATGCGAGGAGCTGCGCTGACGTCCCGACTTTCTCAGTGGCAGTCGTTCGAGATGAAGGTGTCGGTAGTGTCCTACTTTAGGACACTACCAAGGTGTCGACCATAAGACCTTTTTGGTCTGACCGTGATTGCCCGGGGGCTACTTGTCTGGGCTCAAGTGATCAATTCATGGCATCGCGTGGTGAACATTGATCGGACGAATATCTTGCTGTCAGGGAAGCACGAGAAAAGCACCTTTAAACATTGCTTCGAGTCGTCCCCCTGAATCCCTGCCACTCTTAATTGTGAATGCAGGTGTCTGACGGCAAAGCTGTGCTTCGTGACAAGTGCGGTGCTGACGGGCGACCAGGGCATGCTACAGCGGGAGATTGCGCGCCAACAGGAACCTGTCAAGGATTCGGTATTTCAGCTATAACGGAGCCGACCAACCGTCCGATGCTGCAGCGAGCAAGAGATGGCAGACCAGTCGCCAAAGAAGAGGAGCGGGTATTGAAGGCTAAACTTGCCAGAGAAATCCTTGGAGACTTTGGCTTTGCCTCAGCCAATTGCGCACCGCGCGGTGGCAAAACTGACTTGCAGCAATGCTGGCACGCACAGATGGAACGCTGGGTTAAACATGGGTGCTAGGACTGGCTTGTTTGAGGGAGAATCATCTGACGAAGCAGCAGCTTTGGGAGGATGACGCAGGTTGCTTCATAACTGCTCGTGATCGGCGCGGCGGCCGCCAAGTGAACGAGTTGTAACGAAATCGGAGGAAACACGGAGAAATCTCGCAGAAATCGCCTAAGGAAGCTCTGAATAAGCACAGCTTTCGGTGTGCCATGTCGTAAACCTATCGACTCAGATGTTCATTGTTAGCGATTTGGGTCTCAGCTGTTGTCTGAAAGCCGCCCAAGTATCGTTAAAAGGCCCGCTGGGAACTTATACC
>CAZDYZ010000239.1:0-1552 GCA_964509525.1 uncultured Acidobacteriaceae bacterium | reverse complement strand
GCGCCAGCCGCTCCGGTCACCAGGATCGGGCTGTCGTGTGCAGACTTCATCATCATATCGCTGGCTTGAAGTTGCGTTCAGAAAGTTTTAGCGGAATTCGGAGTTTCCTCGAAGAGATCACAGGCCTCGGTGGTCCGTTCCCCCGGCAGCAACGCCCGCGTCCTCTCCGACCTAAGGTCGGGCGAACGCATCGTCGCCCATTGGCAGAGTTCGTACGGCTCGCCAACCTCGGCTGGGGGACTCGAATCTGATCATCGAGTATGATGCCCGGGTCTTGGCAACGCTAGAGACGATGACCGACAGCATCACGAACCTGCGTCAGACGAAAATGAACGGCCTCGAACCGAACCAGGTCGCCGATCTGCGCTGGCAGCGTGAACGAATCGACATTTGCCTGGACTGATTGGAAAAACAGTCCACTTGGGACGGCTTTGTCCCCGACGAGTTCTCGATCATGGACTTAGATCTGACCTGCGCGCTTGGCAATGTGGACCACCACAATAGGATCGTTGACGGAGGTCCGTGTGCTGGTTAAGAAGTTCGCCCAGTGTACACCCACTGGATAGGTTCCCTACCCGCTATTTCAAGGCGGCGACATGCCAGAATCATCGCCTATCACACCAGGCGCGAGACGGCTGGTTAACGTGCCGCGTTCGCAATGGCGGCCAACAAAGAGTCGTGATCATGAGGACCATCGTAACGCCCAGCATTAATGAAGAATGTCGACGTACCGTTGACGCCACTACGAACCCCACTCATGAAATCCTCGCGCACCTCGATGTGACCCATCTTCAATGAGAGCCTGCAGTGTCGCGCCGTAGCCGCGATTGAGCCGAGACTTAGCACCGAGACTTGACGCCATTCGCGAGTCGCGACTCCCATCCTATGATTTCCTCGATTCTCCGATCTTTATCGTTCTGGACATACCTATCTTGGGGCGCAACGTTCGTTGTGTTCGTCGGCGTAGCTGGAGAAGTAATCGCAGAGTTCACTGGATGGATCGGATCGGAAACGAAGAGAAAGAGAGTGAATCGCTTATCCGCATTCGTACTTGTGGGAGGGCTTGCTGGTGAACTGTTGACGCTAGTCATGACCTCGGTGCTGGCATCTGCCGAAATTGCCACGCTGAACAAGGATGCAGCAGAAGCGCGGCTGGAATTGAAGCAAATCGACATAAAAGCAAGTCAGCGATTCTTTGTGAAAGATAAGTTTTTAGCAGCACTCAAAGGTAGGCCGACTGGCTCTATCGAGATACTTTTCAAGCCAAAATGACACAGAAGCGTATCTGTACGCACTGCAAATATACACAGCTTTTCGCGAAGCGCACGGTTGGTCAGTTGATGTACCGGAAGAGATTCCGCAAAAAGCACGTCTTCTAACTTTAGGCAAGTCTGCACCAGCGGATGTTGGCTACGGTGCTACAACTGGTCTAGCGTTGTGGGCCAATGATCTTGCTGACCTAAGAGCCGCCAATACCGCAGGTGCAGCATCATCAATGGCGCTAGCTGTAGGACAGGATCGTGCAGGATCGTGGACAAATCTTGAAGATCGC
>CAZDYZ010000238.1:0-10201 GCA_964509525.1 uncultured Acidobacteriaceae bacterium | reverse complement strand
GTGATGAGGACGAAGTCGTGGCGGAGCATGCGAGGTGGGCCTTGCGGCGTCTAACGGCCATAAAAAACCCTCCCGAGGCGGAAGGGTTTTAGTGGTTGGCCGCATTCGGAAGCGCAAGGAGCGATGTGACGCTGAGCTTCCGCGTAGCGGAGATGTCTTATGCGCGTGCGACGTTGGCGGCCTGGAAGCCTTTCGGTCCCTTGGTGAGGTCGAATTCGACGGTCTCGCCCTCATTCAAAGTGCGATAGCCGTTCTCCTGGATCGCAGAAAAATGTACGAACACATCCTCGCCCGTGGACCGCTGGATGAATCCGTAACCTTTGGCTCCATTGAACCACTTGACTGTCCCTTTCTCTCTCACAACCCTACTCCTTTCGCCTGGTTAGCTTGAAAACCCCTGCCTCGCGAACGTTCCGAGCTCAACCCTGAGGAGCAGGCTTGGAAGACGTCTCAACGTTGCCGGGAAATGAGAGTTGCCGCTCGGCTGGCAGCTTGCAATGTCAGGTTTTGAATACGCGGACAGAATAACGCGCTTCCGTTCGCGCAGATCTTACGAATCCGTGCAATGCCTGAAATTCAGCTGTTGGCAGAACATCAACCCAAATCCGCGTTTCGGTTGCACCGAAAGCTCCCCCCTCGCCCAAACGAAGGGTAGCAGATGATGATTGCAGGAAGTCGGGATTCTGACAAGTGTTTTCATCACAAGAGCTTGGGGTATACACGCAGGCTGCCACGACCTCCACCGGTGGCACTGATGAAATTCCGATTTCAAGGCTCTGTTACGATTGAGGCCATGGGTAGTACTCCTGAATCTACACGCGGAGATCGGGAACGGTTAAACCAGCTTTCGCAGTCTTCGACGACGGGGACCGCAAGACCTCTTAAGCACCGCGGAACCATAGAGTTGCACGCCACGCCCCTGCGTCCGGGCACAGCTGCTCGGCAGCTGTTAGTCGAGGACGAGAGGCGCCAGATCTTCCAGCATCTGCCGGAGACGTACAGCCTCTCGCACCGGCTTCGCCATCACGGTTGGTCCACTCTCCGCTACCTGACGCAGACCGAGGTGCATACCTATGCGTTTTCGGTTGCGGCAAATTCCATCCTTTCGTTCTTCCCGTTTATCGTCTTACTGTTGACGGTTATCCGCCGCGTTTTCCACTCGAACGCGATGTACACCGTCGTATTGGAGTTGCTGCGTGATTACCTGCCCAGCAACAAGGACTTTGTTATTCGGAACCTGCAGTTCCTGGCCAACGTGAAAGGCCGAGGACAGATGCTGTCGTTCGTCATGCTGCTGATCACCTCGACCGGAATCTTTCTCCCGCTCGAAGTCGCGCTCAACAGTATCTGGGGTTTCAAGAGAAACCGGTCATACCTGATGAACCTGATCATCTCGCTGGCGCTAACCCTGGCATGCGGTTGTCTGGCAATGCTCTCAATCGCACTGACGGCGGAGAACCTCAAGATGCTTGGTCTTGTTATTGGCGACCAGAACCGTGTCTTCAGCGGCCTCGGATTTGTAGTGATGAAGGCGTCGGCCATCCTTGCCACCATCGGAATCTACTTTCTTATCTACTGGTTGCTGCCGTACGGGAAAGTTCCGGTCAGCGCGGTGCTCCCGGCGGCCATCATCACCGGATTGGTGTCAGAAGCGGCGAAATACATCTATATCCTGGCCCTGCCGTGGCTCAACTTCCAGGAAGTGTACGGACCATTTGCAGTTTCCGTGACGTTGATGTTCTGGTCGTTCTGGAGCGGCATGCTCCTGCTGGGTGGAGCCTATCTATCAGCTGCGGAACACACAGATCGCGTGCGAGCGCGGCAGGAGACAGCTGCTGCAAGGCGCTGATTCTTCGAGTGCTTCGATCAGTCGCCGACTGCTGTCGCATCGATGGCTGGGCTCGGTGCCCGCTGGCGCTCAGAACGCATGAAGCGTATTGCGGATGATAGGTCCTGGGATGGCTTTTCAATAAGTTGATACATGGCATATGCTGCCAGCGTGGATGCTGCTACGCCAATAACATCAATCACACCGATGTAGCTGCCGGAATAGGGCATCCAAAGGGAGAGACACCCGATTACTCCGAGGCCAACTGGCAAATGCAACAAATACAATGAGTAGCTTACGTCGGCGACGCGGTCCATTCCACGGCTTTGGAAGGTAGAGTAGGCTATGAGCATTCCCGTTGTCACCGACACACCCGCAACTATCCAGCCGATCGGCCCGAGCATGGCGAGGACCATCACGGCGACAAGTCCCAACATCTCGCTAGATCCAATCAGGCGCACGCGGTACTGAAAAACGAAGACACCAACCAGAAAAATTGGGCAGCTGTGGAAGACCATCCGATCATAACCAACTATGAAATAGGTCACCATTATGGCGGTAGTTCCTGCAAATCGCGCCAACTTACTGTGGCTGGCCAACAACGGAAACATTAGCCCTATCAATAAATACCACTGAAACTCAATGGCCAGCGTCCAGTACACAACATTGATCCACGGAACGTGCGACAGGTCGTTCAGATAGGCGAAGTGCAGCAGCAGGTCCCGCGCCGTCACCGTCAATCGTGAAAGGTGGAACAGTGGTACCAGCACAAAGTTTGTGGCCACGATCGTTACAGCGATGGATGCCAGGTACGGTGGGTACAAACGCAGGTTGCGCTTAAGCAGAAAACGCGGAAAGTCCCGGAGAACGTAATGCGAGCGATACAAGCTCCAGGGAATAACAAATCCGGAAATGACAAAGAAGATATGGACGCCCAAGTAGCCATACTTTCCCGATAAGCTAAGGTATTTACCCTGCCCACCGGAGAAGTGCCCCCAGGCGACCATAATCGCGGCAAAAGCCCGTAATGCATTGATGACACCAAAGCGTTCGCTGGGAGCTTGCCTAGGCACGGATCAAATAGTCTAAATGTGGGCATCCGCGGTTCGTCAATCCTCCGGATGGCAGGGCCTACCCGGGAAGTCCCCAAATTCATGCCTTCCAGTGCCGCGGTACGGATCCACCACTGCCCACTTACCAACTTGTCATATCAAGAGAACGTCGGGGTTGATGCCGCCCCAGAACCCGGGAGTCGCGACATCGATCCTGGCTAGCGCAGGAGGCCGCTGCGTAACTCCCGTAGCGGAAGGCGCTAAGGACGTGGCCCAGCGGGGCCGCCA
This sequence comes from uncultured Acidobacteriaceae bacterium, assembly GCA_964509525.1. Classification (GTDB taxonomy): domain Bacteria; phylum Acidobacteriota; class Terriglobia; order Terriglobales; family Acidobacteriaceae; genus Bog-257. Next base: position 7,033 of record CAZDYZ010000238.1, on the reverse strand, counting down.
ATACGCGGCTTCGTCCTCACCCTGACAGCGAGCGACAGAGATTATGTCTTGGCAGAATCCAATGCCGGCTCTGCCTTGTTACCCGGGCTTGCGTGCGAGGGGTGCTCGTAATACTCGAAGTCAGTCAAGCCGACAATTGCAGTCTTGGAGAGGGCTTCGGCCTCAAAGAACTTGGCCTCCGGCTCGCTATCGAAGCTCATGAGTCGCGGCATAGCCGCAGTGATGCCCGCGAGCCCTGTATCAATGCGGCCGTGTGATTTGTAGCTGATAACCTTGTACACGCCGCCCGGATAATCTGTGAACAGAATGTTTGCGACAGCAGCCCCTCCGCAAAACAAAGAGCCGACGGCGGCGCGCTTGTTGCGCTTCCAAAACAGGATTCCCATAAGGAGGAAGGAGCCGGCTACGGCATAGTCGATTACGGCATGAGCTGTAGGGTTGATAAGCTTGGGCATTTTGCCCACCGCCATACGCAGACCCGTTTGCCAGAGTGGCATTAGTGGACCTCGATTTTGCTGAAGAAATCCTGCTGCAAGACCAACGGGTGGATTGTACGCCGCTATCCGTTACCCCAAAAGCTCCACAGATAATCTTCAGCAACATAAGTTTAACGACAAGCTCGCTGCGGGCGATTCGTCAGCCTGAAGGCCAGCGCAACCTCCGCGTGTGGCAGCACATCACATCTCAGCCGCTGAAACTATGTTCTAATGCTCAAGAGCACAATAACTGACTGGTGGCAAAGGCAGGACCTGATGGAAGAGCACAATTTCTTTGACGAGAGGCAAGAAACCCGCAAAGCTACTCTCAACTGCCCCCATTGCCATCAGGCTGCCGAATACGATCTTGGCTGGCTTGTGCGTACCAAGAAGCGCCAGTTACCCAGAGGTGCTGACGAACGCGATCGCGCCAAGTTCGCCAAATCCCGCTCGTATATGGTACGGCGCGACGACCTTGTCGCGTGCAAGAATATTCGTTGCCGCAAGCGCTTTGAAGTTTCCGGTGTCCAGACAGTGGCCTTTCTGGATGAGCAGGTCCAGCCGGAACGCCGGCATTGATTCTCTTCATTCTGATCTCGCCTATAATCCTGCTACGCTTCCCATGAGCTGGAACCCCCGCAGCGCTCGCCCTTTGCCACCGACCCGTGATAGGCATGCGGCACGAGTCGAGCCTGTTATGCAGCGACTCGAGAGATTCTGGCAGCGCGTAACCGAGGGCATGAAGCTCAATGAGCTTTGGAATCAATTTCGTGCTGACGCTCGTTCCAGCTATCAGCTTTACTCGCACGAAGTGGATTCCACCTGGTCGCCGGGTGTAGGCAGAGGCAAACACTTCCTCAACGTTGCCAGCCAATTCTTCTGGGCCATCATTGAGAAGCTGACTCCGGCACGGCGGGTACTGTTGCTCGTCGCGTTGATTCTCTTGCTCATCCCTAGCGGTGATGCCACATGGCAAAGCCGCGGCGGCGAGGTCAGGGTCCTGGCTTTCGATGGCCACTTCTGGGGCGGCCTGCTGCTGCTTGCGCTGCTGGTCCTGGAGGTCTCCGATCGGGTGGTGATGAAGCGTGATCTGCAGATCGCCAAAGAAATCCAGACGTGGCTGCTGCCGGCGAATCCTCCGGAAGTGCCTGGGGCGGAGATTGCGTTTGCGACGCGCCCAGCGAACACAGTGGCGGGCGACTATTACGACGTCTTCGCGCGCCCGTCTACAGATTCGTCGCGTAACACGTTCCTGATTGCGGTGGCCGATGTCGCCGGCAAGAGCGTTCCTGCAGCAATGCTGATGGCAACTTTCCAGGCTAGCCTGAAAACGCTCTCCATGACTCCGGGCCCGCTAACCGATCTCGTCGCCCGGATGAACATCTACGCCTGCAGCAACAGCCAGAACGGCCGCCGATTCACAACCGCGTTCTTAGCCGAGTTTGATCCGGCATCCCGCAGTTTGAGCTACGTGAATGCAGGGCACAACGCACCGATATTACGCCGTCAGTCGGGAGCCATCGAGCGGTTGCAGGCGGGCGGCATCCCGCTTGGCATCCAGAAAAGTACTCATTACCAATCAGGCTCGGTCCTACTGCAAAGCGGCGACTGGCTGGTGGTTTTCGCCGATGGCGTAATCGAGGCCGAAAATGATCGGCATGAGGAGTACGGAGAAGTGCGTTTGCTAACGGTGATGCACGCGAACTCAATGGTGTCACCGGCCATGCTGTCGAACACCATCATGCTGGACCTAGACCGGTTTGTTGGCAATGCTCCACAGCACGATGACGTGACCCTCCTGCTGCTGCGGGTGCACGCGTGACGATACCGTAATTTGTTCCGCATGTTGCTACCCACCTGTGCGCTTGGTGCCGTCACTGCGCGGTGTAAGAATGGAATCCATGCCATCAAGTCTCTGGGAGGCCGTCATTTTCGACTACGGACGAGTGCTGAGCCATGCACCTTCTAGCGCCGACCTAGAGGAATTCGCGGCGCTTGTTGGCGTCAGCGAACCGCCTTTCTTCGAGATCTACTCGGCCACACGCCACGATTATGACTGCGGCCGTGTCGACGCCCAGCAGCACTGGCAGGCCTTTGCTGAAGCCGCAGGTGTACAACTCCAGGCATCACAGATGGAGCGCATCGCCGAAATGGAAACACGTATGTGGTTGCGTGTCAATTCCGAGACGCTTGCCCTCGCCCGCGAGATCAGGGCGCGCGGAATACGAATCGCCATCCTTTCGAACATGCCTCACGACTTGCTGGCTCGCATTCGAAAGGAATTTGCCTGGCTCGACGAATTCGAAGTCAAGGTTTGGTCGTGCGAGCTTGGCATTGTGAAACCCGATCCGGCTATCTACAGTCATTGTCTCGCGGCGCTCGGATGCGAGCCTGGTCGCACGCTCTTCTTCGACGATCGTCGCAACAACGTAGAGACGGCACAGAACCTCGGCATGGGTGCGCACATTTTCGAGTCCACTGAGCAGGCCAGAATGATTGTGCAAGAGGGGATCAACGGCAATTGCCCCTGAGTTGTCAGTCATTGGCAGAAAGCGCTATCCTGCCGCCCGAGAACTCCCGCACGACGAGCCTGGCCTGTGCATATGGTCGGGAGGATCAGCAGTCTGGTCCAATCCGAGTGACCACTCTGTCGTAGAAACCCCATTTTCTGATTTTTCTGAGATTCGCGATTGGTACTTGACTACAGGCTGCGATGACGCCGCGCTCATTGCGTAATTACCTGATGATTCAGGGATGCCTAACAGTTGGTCCTGATTGCGGCGGTCCGCCCGAGGCGATCAAGATGCTGGAAGGGCCATCCATCGACTCTGATTCAAGATAGCTCTCCCCTCAAATAAACTTTGCAAGATCCGACATGCTAGGCGTTCATTGGGTATGAAGACGAACCCGAGGACCAAGATCGTTCTTTTGTTTCGAACCGCCCGTCTCCCCAAGCTTCGAGGATGGGAAGCACCAGACAGAAGGGGCGCTCGTCTACTCCAGCTGAGTTTTTTGTTGGCTATTGTTCTGGCTTTTCCTGTTCCGTTCCTCGCACAAGGTACAAGTGACAATGCCCTGACGAATGATGACGTCAGCAGGATGCTGAAGGCGGGCATCTCAGAAAATATCATCGTGCGCGATATTCAGACATCGAGAACCGATTTCAGCACTAGCCCCCAGGCCCTGATCGAATTAAGAAAACAGGGCGCGTCTGACGGCATTCTAGGTGCGGTCCTGGAAAGTCGACTGGACTCTAGTAAGTCTCGAGGGGAACCGCTGCCCAGCCAGCGTGTTCTTGCACAATCGGCAGCACGACCTCATCATTTACCGTCCTTCGAGGCGGACATGAAGTTTAAGTCAGCGACGCTGGGCAAGATTTCGATGAGCAACAATCAAATAAAATTCGAGCGATCGGGGGTACCCTTGTTCAGCCTGAAGTGGAAAGAGAAGGCCCCCTCGGAATAAGTTTTCAGCATTCTAGCCAGCACTTCAACGCAGAGTTACCCGCCTTTCCCGAAGGTGTGAAAGTACCCTGGAAATTGACCTTCAGTCAGTGACGCGTCCATCTGCCTTCCCGACCGATCTGCGATCACGGCCTTACAGGTTCGATTCTGCCGAACTGAGTTGACATCGCGAAAACCATGCCGTCCAAAGGAAGACAGTCCCAACCGGAGGCACCTAATGTCGAGTTTGTCCGCTGTTGTGACCGTGCTCCTAGTATTCACTGCTGCAATGCCGGCGGTGGCCGACAGCCCGAACATCACAGAGGATGAACTTGTCCGCAGAACCCAGGAGCTTTTCGACGCCGTGGCCGTTGGAAATCAAGTGCCCTGGAAGCGATACTTCGCGGAAGACACGGTGTACTTCGATGAAAAGGGCCGAAGCATGGACAAGAGTGCGCTCGTGGCCGATATCACACCGTTGCCGAAGGGCTACTCGGGCAGTATCAAGCTCGTGAAACCACAGAGCCGAATTCTCGGCCACACTGCCATCCTAACCTACGACCTCGATGAGACTGAGACTATCTACGGGCAGAACATGAAGGCCCGCTATCACGGTACCGATACCTGGCTGTTCCGCGACGACCGATGGCAGATCGTGGCTGGCCAGATGTTCCGTTACTACGAAGACCCGGCCCCAGGGAAGGTGGACATAACGCTGCTCAACGATTACGTAGGAACTTACGAGCTAGCGCCTGGCATCTCACTTGTGGTGTCGCGCCAAGGAGACCAGTTGTATTTGAGGCGAGGTGAGCGCCCGCAAGAGCTTCTCGTGCCTGAAACCTGCGATCTTTTTTATCTACCGGGCGTCGAAGGGCGGCGTCTCTTCCGCCGCAACAGCAGCGGCAAGGTTGATGCCCTTATCGATCGTCGCAACAACGAGGATCTGGTCTGGACGAAGTTGTAATCTGAACCCAGCACTCTACAACATGTCAGGCCGCACCCGGTCCCCCTCCTGCCTCTCCGCTAAACAGCATCCGCTGGAAACCAAACCACAAGCGATTCGGTATCATTCCTCGGTCAGCTTTGTATCAGGACAGCTCATCGCTACTGCGTTCTTGGCTGGGCTTACGTGGTCACTATCGGTGTCTTCATGGTTCTGCACGGCAAGGATTACTATGTTGCCCCGGCTTATCCCATGCTATTTTCGGCCGGTGCCGTGGTTTGCGAAGAGTGGATCGAACGCACTCAGCGGGTGTGGCTCAAACCGCTGTTTGCCCTGGTGCTGCTGGTTCCTGTATTGGTATTCATGCCTCTGATCGCCCCGGTTGTCAGCCCGGAACGGTTAGTTGCCTTTATGCGATGCGATTCACTTTACGCCCCCAGTCAGCGAGCACAGCCACGCGCCGTAACCTCTGCCGCAATGCTATTCGGACGAGCTGGGCTGGGAGGCGATGGTCGCCGAGATGGCTGGCACCTATGACAGCCTACCCGGAGGTGCAGGCCAAGACTGCCATCAAGGCAAGCAATTTCGGCGAGGCCGGCGCCATCGACTATTTTGGACCGAAGTATGGGTTGCCACCGGCGATCTGCTTCCATCAGAACTACTGGTTCTAAGGAACGCACGGCTACGCCGGCGAGAGCGTCATTGTGCTGAACGAGGGAAATGAGGGGAAGCACCTGAAGCAGATCAGCAAGCACGCCGAAACGGCGGGGCATTTCGAGTATCTCTACGCGCTGGAGAATTTCGATATCTGGTACGCCCAGGCACTTAACGTGAACCTGCACGACATCGGGGAGTATGAGAAGGATTGGGATTAGTTCGAAAGCACCGGCCAGCACCATGTCCGAACCCAAACGCTTTGCGCGCAAGGGCCGGATAGCAGTACCGGAAGGGCGACGGTACTCTGTGGGCATGCAAACCGAACTCCAGAACAAATGGCAACAAGTACTGGCGCGCGACGCCCGGCAGGATGGCCGCTTCGTTTTTGCAGTGCGCACCACGGGTGTGTATTGCCGGCCGTCGTGTCCGAGCCGCCGACCGCGCCGCGATTCCGTGGAATTCTTTGCGCATCCTCGCGAGGCCGAGCGCGCCGGTTATCGCGCCTGCCTGCGGTGCAAGCCGACACAGATTTCCGAGCAGGCGGAGTATGTGCTTCGAGCGCGACAGTTGCTCGACAACGCCGAGGGAGTGGTTACGCTTGCACAACTTAGCAAGACAGTAGGACTCAGTCCATTCCACCTGCAGCGGCTATTCAAGCGCGCCACTGGCCTCAGCCCACGGGAATATCAGTCCGCGCTCCGCATGCAATACGTCAAAACCGGACTGCGCCGAGGAGAAGATGTGACCAGAGCACTGTACGACGCTGGCTTCAGCTCACCCAGCCGTCTCTACGAGAACGCAAACCAGCAGCTTGGCATGACTCCAGGAAAGTATCGCCGCGGAGGCGCCGGCGCGACCATCACGTTTGCCGTTGCACCGACGCCAATAGGGCGAATGCTGGTTGCGGCGACGGATCGAGGTCTATGCGCCGTTCGCTTCGGCGACAGCGCGATGGAGCTGGAGCGTGGCCTGCGCGACGAGTTTCATGCTGCCGAGTTGCATCGCGACGACGCAACGATGAGTCGGTATATCGAGCCGTTGCTGGCCAGTGTGCGCGGCGAGAACACCACGATTGATGTCCCGCTCGATATTCGCGCTACAGCTTTCCAAAAGAAGGTCTGGGAGAAGCTGCGGCAGATTCCGCGTGGTGAAACGCGCAGCTACACTGCCATCGCGCGCGAGATCGGCACTCCGCAAGCCGTGCGCGCCGTGGCCCGGGCCTGCGCGTCCAATCCAGTCGCAATCGCAGTCCCATGTCATCGTGTGGTGCGCAGTGACGGCGAATTGGCGGGGTATCGTTGGGGACTCGAGCGTAAGAAGAAACTGTTGGAAGCGGAGCAACCACGTTGGCAGCCGTGCGGGCCGAAGACTGCTTGATTGAATGGCATTTGAAAGAAGGCGGGTGGACTATGCTGTCTGGACAAGTAGGGCCGGCACCGCCATTATCAGGAGGAGCGGGTCCCGGACCGAGCCACGGTTCATCCAGCATCCATCCAAAGCCAGGGCTCGCATTG